>JBHHYD010000030.1:0-6411 GCA_046757385.1 Minisyncoccia bacterium
CTGCCTGCTGCGCTTCCACCACTGCCTGCTGCGCTTCCACCACTGCCTGCTGCGCTTCCACCACTGCCTGCTGCGCATGCCTCAGCAACATCTTCCGTTACTTTCACCTCTTCAATCTGGCACGCTGATGATTCTGACACAATGCTTCCTCCGTGGAAACCGCTTTGTCCCCCACTGTCCCCGTATCTTTCTTGTGTATATGCAGAATCACAGCCTTGACGCAAGGTAAGGTACTGCAGGATGTGCCTTGTCTCGCGAGTCCCTGTGTAAGTTCGCTTCTCTGTTGTCACTTGTGTACATTGTTCTGAATCACCGGTTGTTGATACTGTTGACCACGGACCCCAGTTTCCGTTCCCGCAAGGGTCATTCTCCTCAACAATGTAAGTACAGATATAGTCTGCATTTGCAGTTGAGATTTGAGTGTAAATAACAGCAAATCCGCCGATTGCTATTACAAGTGCAATGATGCCTATTAATTTCCACTTTTTATTATTAGAGGCAGGATTAAACCCCCTGTTTATATTCTGATTCATATTATTCTGATTAATTTATATACCTTTAATTATAATCTGCCTTTTAAATAAGTAAAATAAGCACCTGTGGACTAATTTTTAATGGTATAAAACTCACTTTTTATCGTTCCGGATGTATCAAGTACTGAAATACCCACGCTGTTCCAGACCCCTGCTCTACGGTCATATACCCAAAATGCCGGGAACCTAAGCATCTGGTTTGAAATCAAGAACTCGCGGTCTATCGGGTATGCTCTTGGACTCTTTGAAGAAACATCTACAAGAAACTTCATATCCTCATTAGTAAGCGGACTATATATAGCAAGTGTGTTTCTGCGAAGCTCGCTCATATTTGCAATCTTATATGTAAGCACCATCGGATTATTGCTTAACACATGAAGCTCTTCTCCGGAAGGACTGAAAAACTGAATGAACGGCATACCAAATGTTTTCATCAAGTCTCCTGCAAATCCGCGTACATCATCAAATGTATCCACCTGTATCAAACCCTCCGGAATGTTCCCCTGCGAGAATTCATAAAGATACACATCTACTTCTCCTTTGTATCTCGCGCCGCTTCTGTGCACAATTGCGCCCCCCGGTATTTCATATGTGCTTTGATCAGTGTGTACGACAAACGTGCCGTCTACTCTCACTTCATTTCTATTTCCGGAGACTGTCCCTGCTTGCGTGTCTATGGTGACAATGGATACTGCACTTGCGATGACAATAGGATCTGCCTCATAAAAAGTTTTGTCTCTGGAAACAGTATTGACAGACACCACACCGTCAGAAAAGTTTCTCTTAAGCGCGCTCACTCGGACTTTCCCAGGCACAAATGTAGAAACAGTAATCGTGTAGAGCCCCTCAATATCAGTGCGTACAGTCGCTTCATCTGTACCAAGTACGTCAATCGCAGCCCCCTGCACCGGCTCACCCTTCAAGTCAACAACGCTTCCGCTTATTGTTATAGTAGTTTTTTTTCGGCAGGACTCGCACGTGTCTTCTTCAATATTCAAAGCATCCCTTGCAGCATAGTCGCCCTCCAGTTCATAAAGGTACGCAAGCTGTGACAGATCGGAAGAGGATGACTCTTGTTCTTCTACGCGCATTAGAAGCTCACTCTGCATCTCTTTTGTTGAGACTCCTCCGGAGAGCGAAGCATAAACTCCATTATGAAACTGAAGATTCTCTGACAGTTCATCCTCTGAAAGTCTTGCTGCGCCATCAGCGTCAATAATCCTTCCATTATCAAGGTCAGCTACTACTTGTTCAAGATCGCCTTGAGAGAGGTTTTGCGCCGCTAAACCGTCAACTGACACAAACACAACTTCCATTTCTCCTGACTCACTTGTATGTTCAAGCCAAAAGCCTTTGATGATATCCTGTGCATCAATAGTGCCGCTTAATGCATTCGTCACACGATTTCTCTCAAGCTCCCAGAGCTGCTGTTCAAACGAAATACTTTTGTCGTCTTCGGCTATTTTTTGGTTTACTATACGAACGGTTGCAACAGCTCCTGAAACAGAAATTATCGCTATCACAACTAATACTAAAGCTATACTTTTCATAATTTATATTTTTAATTATACAACATATAACAATTTGAGCATATATTTTTTAGATGATAAAATAGAATATTATTAACTAAGAAATATTAATATGAAAGGAATAATAACTATAATTATTATCATCATAATCATCGCTGTCGGATTTCTTTTGCTTAGAGACGGAACCCAGCCAGACTCTCCTAACGGAGACTCAGGCGGGCAAGCACAGATAACAGACAATGAAGTAGATGATACTGTTCTAGATACAACTGCAGAAATTATCGTCGTAAAATACGATGGCAGTTCATTCTCACCAAAGGAGATTGAGGTTTCCCAAGGCCAAACAGTGCGGTTTGTGAACGAAAGCTCCGACAATATGTGGGTGGCGTCTGATGTTCATCCAACGCATGAGATAATGCCAGAGTTTGATGACAAGAAATCAATCGGAGAAGGAGAAAATTATGAATTCACATTCACAAAGGCTGGTAAGTGGAACTACCACAACCATGTAAAGCCAAGCGCGGTGGGAACTGTGACTGTTGAATAACCTTGTTTACAGCCTTGGCCATGAAATGCTATTATTATGGCATTATTAACAGTGGTAATTTTAAATGTACATGAAAGGATTAATAACTATCATAATAATTATCATCATTATCGTCGTAGGTTTCCTAATGTTTAGAGATAATCCCGCAAATGATGCTGATACAACTACTAACACAGAAGAAGTAGTTGAAGAAGGAACAGACACGGAAGAAGTAGTTGAGGGAGAAGGAGCAGCTACAGAAGACGATACAGAAGCGGTACAGTAAGACGATAATCAAAACCCCCTCCGCCTGAGGCGGAGGGGGGTTTTGTTTGTTATACTGAAACTTATGCGACCTGAAGATCTAATAGAGAGCCACTTTCGTCTTGCGCCGGCACAGAAAGGCGCGCTTAAGAAGCTTAGGATTTTGACTATTCAGGATCTTCTTTTTCACTTCCCTTCTCGTTATGAAAACATCACAGGAAGCAAAGCAATAAACTCTCTCAAGAAAGATGACGATACAATAATCTACGGCAAGCTAAGCGGGCTCTCCACAAGAAAATCTTTCAAAAGCCGCCGCCCAATCGCCGAAGGATTTATAGAAGACAACACGGGGAAAATAAAAATCATCTGGTTCAACCAGCCATACATAGCAAAGATGCTTAAAAACGGCGCGCTTGTAAAATTAAGCGGTAAAGTGACGGGCGATGCAAAAAGCCTCTATATAGCAAACCCGGAAGCAGAATCACTAGAGAATTTGCCGGTAAATATCGGCGAATCACTGTTCAGCGCAAATAAAAATATAAATACATTTCTCCCAGTCTATCCAGAAAGTCGTGGGATTACTTCTAAATGGTTTTACCACAATATTCAAAAAATTTTTGGAAGCGGGATTTTAGATACCATGCAAGACGCAATTCCAAAAGAGATTTTAGGAAAATATAATCTGCCGACACTCAAGACTGCATTAATCTGGATTCACACACCTAAGAAAGAATCAGATAGCGCTGCTGCACGAAAACGATTTGCATTCGGGGAAGTCTTTTTCATCCAAGTCTCAAAGCAGAAGAGTCGTGTGGAATACGAAAAGAAAAAATCTTTTCATATCAAAGCAGAAAGAAAAGATACAAAAGAATTTATGAAGAGATTCCCCTTCTCTGCAACCAAATCACAAAATTCTGCAATAGAAAGTATCTTGAAGGATTTTGAAAAACCACACGCAATGTCGCGCCTCCTTGAAGGAGATGTCGGCTCCGGCAAGACTGCCGTCGCCGCAACTGTTGTTCACGCTGTTACTACTACGCATCCTCCGGCTCCAGCCTCCGCACAAGGCTCCGGCGAGACACAGCAAGATTTCGGTAATCTCCAAACCGCATATATGGTGCCGACAGAGATCTTGGCAAAACAGCATTTTGAGACTTTTATAAAATACTTTTCACACTTGCCGATCAAAATCGGCCTCATAACCTCAAGTGGATGCAAGAAATTCCCTTCTAAAGTTGATCCAGAAGGCTCTACAAATATTTCTCGCGCACAGCTCTTAAAATGGGTAGCAAACGGCGAGATCCCAATACTTATCGGCACGCACGCTCTCATCCAAAAGACAGTCAATTTTGAGAATCTGGGACTCGTAATAATAGACGAACAACACAGATTTGGCACATCCCAAAGACAAAAGCTAACGAGAAAAGACGACATAGCGCCTCACCTGCTTTCAATGACCGCAACGCCGATTCCAAGAACTTTGGCGCTTACTATTTACGGCGATCTTGATTTAACTGTGCTTGATGAGATGCCAAAAGGAAGAAAGCCCATAATCACTGAAATTGTAATGCCAAAAAAGCGAGACGAGACATATGAAAAAGTTCGGGAAGAACTGAAAGCCGGAAGGCAGGCTTATGTCATAACCCCGCGTATAGAAGAACCTGATTTGACGAAAGAAAAAGCGATAAATGCAAAATCAGTAACAGAGGAAGCAAAGAGGCTTAAAAAGGATGTATTTCCTGAATATGAAATAGAAATTCTTCACAGCAAAATGAAAACAGGAGAGAAAGAAGAAGTTATGGATAGATTCACAAAAAACGAAACGCAGATTCTCGTTGCAACATCCGTGGTTGAAGTCGGAGTCAATGTCCCCAATGCAACTGTGATAATAATAGAAGGCGCGGAGCGCTTCGGGCTTGCCCAGCTTCACCAGCTTCGCGGGCGCGTGATAAGAAGCAATCACCAAGCGTATTGCTTCGTCTTTTCAGATAGCAGAGG
Organism: Minisyncoccia bacterium; assembly: GCA_046757385.1. Lineage (GTDB taxonomy): Bacteria > Patescibacteriota > Minisyncoccia > Phycocordibacterales > UBA2163 > UBA2163. The sequence continues at coordinate 4,851 of JBHHYD010000030.1, forward strand.
TGCAAAAACAACAGAGAGACTCAAAGCTCTCAAGACTGCCAAAAATGGTTTTGAGTTAGCGGAGTTTGATTTAGGGATTCGCGGTTCAGGCGAGCTTTACGGCAAGCGCCAGTCGGGGCTTTCTGACATCGCGATGGAAGCAATGAAAAATATTAAAATGGTAGAAGCCGCGAGAGAAGAAGCACAAAATATAATAGAAAAAGACAGTGAGTTAAAAACTCATCCCGAAATCAAAGAGATAATCAAACGCAAAACTCAAGACATCCATTTTGAGTAAAAAGTTTGTTTAAGATGCTGTTTTGCGGTATATTTTAGTCAACTGCCCAAGAGGGCGTGTAGCTCAGTTGGTAGAGCGCGGAGCTTATACCTCCGTGGTCCCAGGTTCGAGTCCTGGCGCGCCCACAAATTATTCACTATGCTCTATATCCTGTTTTTTCTTTGGAGTAATGCCATTTAGGAGAAGCAGTTTTTCAAACTCATCTCGCTCAACTGTCTCAACTTCAACGAGTTTTTTCGCAATAGCGTCAAGCGCTTTTTTGTGAGTCTTTAATATGTACTCCGCGCTTCTGTGCGCGCGGTCTATTATGTGTGTGACTTCAGCATCAATATCTGCTGAAACTTTCTCGGAGTGTTTTTTACCTGCTATTCCCTCGCCAAACATAGTTCTGCCGTTGTCCCCCTCAAGCGCAACTGGGCCCATCTTCTCTGACATTCCATATTTTGTAACCATATTTCTAGCAAGCGCTGTAAGCACCTGAAGATCATTTGACGCGCCTGTTGTAAGATCATCAAAAATCATTTTCTCTGCCAAGTATCCGCCAAGCGAGACCGCTATGTCATCAATAAATTCTTTTTTAGATTGCATTCTCCTGTCTTCAAATGGAAGCTTCAAAGTGTATCCTGCAGCCCTACCTCTAGAGATGATAGAGATTTTATGCACTGGGTCGGCATATGGAAGCACTGATGCAACAAGCGCGTGCCCTGCTTCGTGATACGCTGTTATTTCTTTCTCTCTTTTTGAGAGGATGTGGCTCTTGCGCTCTGGCCCTAACATTACCTTTTCAATTGAGCGAATGAAGTCAAACTGCGATACCTGCTTCCTGTCCTCCCGCGCTGCCAGAATCGCAGCTTCATTCACAAGGGAGTATAAGTCGGCTCCGGAGAACCCTGGAGTTCTCTCTGCAATAGTTGTGAAGTTTACGTCCTCGCCTAAAGGTTTTTTGCGGGCGTGAATCTTAAGTATATCTTCCCTGTCTTTTCTGTCTGGAAGGTCTATGACCACCCTTCTGTCAAAACGCCCTGGGCGAAGAAGCGCCGGGTCAAGCACGTCAGGACGGTTGGTTGCCGCCATCACTATCACCTTCTCGTTCGGTTCAAAACCATCCATCTCTACAAGGATTTGGTTGAGTGTCTGCTCGCGCTCGTCGTTGCCGCCTCCGGCGGCAACTCCTCGCACTCGCCCAACTGCATCTATCTCATCTACGAAAATTATCGCTGGCGCAGTCTTCTTCGCAAGTTTAAAGAGATCTCTAACTCGAGACGCTCCAACTCCTACGAACAT
>JBHHYD010000031.1:0-6245 GCA_046757385.1 Minisyncoccia bacterium
GGACTTGCCAATTATCTTAAATTTTATTTTTTTACACCTGTTATAAGTAGGATATATTTTTGCTCTAAAGGACATTATTATATGGCTAACAAGCTTGTATTATATAAAAGACATTATAATGTCCTTTATATTTGTTTGACAATCTAAAATTATTATTACTATATGCAATCAAGATAATTGACCAATTCATTTTGAAAGCATAAAGTAGTGCAATATCGTTCTTTTTATAGTTCTTTAAGAAAAACAGGTTGAAATCTGTTTTCTCGCAGATGTTGTTCTTTGTAGTGCTTTTATTTTAACTATGAAGTACAGCAAAATGCATAAAATAATACAAAATATAGGCGCTAGTTTCAGCGCTATTGTAACTGGTTTTCTAATCGGGTTATTTGTGTATGGGTCGATATTAACAGCACCTCATATATTACCAAAGATAAACGTTGCAAATGCTGAAAGTCTTTCAGTAACATGTTCAGTTACTAAAGTTTCAGAGATAACAGCTACATGGGTGGCTACAGTAACTGGCGGTTCTGGTTCAGTAACATATTCATGGTCTGGCACTGACGGGTTAATAAACAGTACTGCAACCGTAACTAAAACGTATACTACATCGGGAACGAAAAATGGCACTGTGACTGTTACATCAGGAGGTTCAAGCGCCTCAGCAAATTGTTCAATCAATATCACTGTACCAGCCTCAAACACCGCACCTGTGATTACATTGATCGGCGCGACAACAACTGAAATAAGTCTTGGTTCTACGTTTACGGATCCTGGGGCAACAGCAGCGGACGTTGAAGATGGAGATATTACAGCAAGTATAGTCACATCAAGTACAGTTGATACTGCGACTGTAGGAACTTATACAGTTACTTATAATGTTAGTGATTCATTGGGACTTGCTGCTGCCGAAGTTACGAGAACCGTCAATGTTACAGATTCCACACCTACTCCTCCTTCACCAACACCAAGTCCTCCTTCAGCACCGTCAGGTGGAAGCAGTGGTGGCGGTGGTGGCAGCAGTGGTGGTGGCGGTGGTGGTGGTACATTAATCCGTCTTGAAATAAGCAATGAAAAAGTCGGGAAACTTGCTACAAGTACAGCACTTGTGACATGGGATACAAATTTGCAGGCAAATAGTCAGGTGTTTTATGACACAGCTTCTCATACTTCATCAAAATTACCGTTTAAAGAGTATAGAGCAGAAACCTCAAGAACAGACTCACTTGTAACAAAGCACTCTGTAATAATTTCCGGACTTAATTTAAATATTCCGTATTATTTCCGACCGGCTTCATTTAGGTCCAACGAACAAAAGGGCGGGATAGAACTTAATCTTAAACCAGATGAGACAACGGGGCCTGCCATTTGTTCAAAATATCTGTTTGAACCAATAAAATTTGGAGAGAATAATAGTGTTATTGAGGTTCTAAAACTTCAAGTATTTCTAAATGATTTTGAAGGATTTAATCTTGATGCAACGGGTGTCTATGATTTATCAACATTTGAGGCTGTTGAAATATTTCAAGAGCGATATTCTGATGATATTCTCAAGCCATGGGGTATTGATGGAAGTACTGGATATGTATATATAACAACAATGAAGAAAATCAATGAAATTTATTGCAACAAATTTATTTCATTTGATATCAATGACCTTGAGGTAGATGAACAAGAAGAAGTCAATGAATTTAATGTACTTCTTGATTCACTTCGTGACCAAGGATTACCACTCCCTGATACTTCAAAAGTCGGGATGAGAGGTCCTATAAAAACAGTTCCCGATATTTCAACTTCATTTGAAGCGATTGTAGAAACAGAAGATACACAGGAAACTGTCATTACTGTCTCAGACACTACTACAAATGGAAAAGAATTTATGGCTTCAGTGGTTAGTGCAACCAGAGCAAAAGAAGGAAAGAGTGAAGCTATAAAAGAATTTTTCAAAGATATAAATATTGGAAATTTCTTACGAGTATTACTGTATACAGTATTTTAATATTATTAAATCTACTTGTGCTGGGGAGAGGACTTGAACCTCCACGGATTGCTCCACTAGTTCCTAAGACTAGCGTGTCTACCAATTCCACCACCCCAGCATATTCAGTTACAGATAATATACTACCACACTTAACAGACAGAGTATATTATATACAAAAAGGGTAACAAATTTGTAATAATTTGTTGCCCTTTGATATTTTCCTTGTTTTTAAGGATTAGAACTTGCAGTAGCAGTCGCACTACCAGTGCCGCCACTTACACTAACATTTGTTCTGTCGGCCCTTCTAGCTTTTTGGCCAAAATATCCCCAAAATGGCGAAGCGGTCAATGTACCTGCACCGATAAACGTACCAGTGTTACTAAACAACCTCCCTGTAAGATTCTCTCCATAATTTACTAAAGGTTGATTATCTAATATTTTACCGTTCTGGTCCGTAACCCATACTACACGTTGTGTGGTGTATCCCCCGTCTTTTCCAAAATCAAGATATACACCATCAATCGGAATAGAGGCATCCCTATCCTTGTATGCATTTACTACTTCTTCTGACGGTTGTATATATCCGAAGCGTGGCGCTGTGGTCTCACATCCAATAATGCAAATGCAGATGAATAACAGTGGCAAAAAGCAAGATAAACCTTTTCGTATATTCATACAATCGCCCTCCTTTCTAAATGAACAAAATAACTTTTACAATAGGTTACACTATCCACACTAACTTTGTCAATACAATAGAAAAAGGCGCTTCATTATTGGTATTAATCAATAACGAAACGCCTTTGGTCATTTCGGTTGACGAGGATAGACAGGAAATTCTGCTATCTTTTTCCATACTGGATCCCCTCTAATGAAGCCAGTGATTAAGCTTCCTTCTACATCCGCACCTCCTCTTTCAACGAATGCTTTTTTCAGTTCGTATGCATCTTTTATCTCCTTGAGATTCCTAAACACCGTGTCAGCATATGATGCGTCATAGCTTTTTGCATTGGCTAACTTTTCCTGAAGATTTTTTTCTCTTTGTGTTTTTATCTTATCAATATCTTCAGACAGTGATCGGATTTCCTTAAAGATATTCGCAATATCCTCTGATATATTTCCTCCACGTTGAGAAACAGCCAACGATGGTGGCATTGGTGTAAGACATATTGGACAAGCTGGCCAATCGGACTTTAGCTTGCCTACGCAGCCAGCTGGGTTTGAGCATGGAATCCATTTTTCTGGTTTTTCCACTTGTGTTTCTTCTACTAGACCCGGCGGTTCTTCTTTTTCTTTTTCTTTTAGAACTGGCTGTTTTACTTCAGTGGTCTCTTGTGCAGAAGCCGAATTCGGTACAAATCTGATAATGGCAAAATAAACACAAATAATCACAATTATCCAAAAGAAATATTTTATCTTCATCTTACTTCCCTACCTTTCTAAAATTAGGTTGTAAAAAACTATATATTTCTATTTATTCTATCCACCGCCATTATAGCAAAATGCACTTGACTTGTCAAGATTTGGTGATATAATAGCAATAGAAATATAGTTGCATTGGGCAACTATAAAAATCGTTTATTTGACAATTAAAAAAATAGAAAGGGAGTGGTGATTGAAATGACAAGTAAAAAGAAACGAGAGAGAGAAAAGAAACAGAGAAAGAATAGAAAAAATGTTGAAAGATTGAAAGAAAATGGGGATATAAAAGAAGATCTCAAGGATAACAATAATTTCTTCACGCAAACAAAAAGAAAGATTGTAGGTCTGTTTCGTGTTTTATTGACTGGAGAAGTTCCAGCTGACAAAGATAACCCTGAAAAAAGTAAAGAGGAATCTGAGAAAGAGATAAGAGAAGCTGATTCTAAAAGAACCAGATGGGAAAGCTTGGCTACAAACGAAAAAGATCCTGCAAAAAAAGCTGAATTTAAAAAAGAAGCTTTCGATGCAAAGGAAAACCTTTTCGCCCTGAAGTATAGATTTAATTTAAACAAGAGAAAAAAAGCAAGAAGGACTTTTTGGAGAACGGTAGTGACCGTGTATTTTGTATTCTTCTTTGCTGAAGCAGTCCTTTCCTTTTTTAGCTTTAATGTATCAGAAGATAGTCAAATGAACAGTGGTCTAACACTGTTTATATTTCAAGCTCTATATACTTTAGCAAGCTTGAGACAAGTCAGAGAAGATGAAATAGGTGGACTATCCTTTCTTGGTAAGTTTATATTAAATGTGGATTCAGGTCTTGCTTTTTCTCCACTTGGGTTGTGTAGAATTTTGACCGTTTCAAAGAGTATCATAGTTCAAGAACTGCCAGATAAAGCAGAAAATATCTTTGAAACAGAAAAGAAAGAGCCTGTGCCCCATGGTATGTCAGCGCCCATGTATATAATCTCTGGAAGTCCTACAGAAGAAAACAAGGATGATCCGTTAAATGCAAGACTGACGGGAAGAGCTACACCTGTAGTTACATATAGAGTTATCGAACCTTGTGATTTCTTTCAATATGTAAGATCCTTAGATGAAGCTCGAGAGAGGATGACGGACGTTGCTGCGGCAATGTTGGGTACAGAGATTGCAAAGACTACATATGCTGAAGTAATACCAAATATGGCCAGGTATAACAATCTTTTAAGAACAGCTATAACCAGAAAGATCGACGGTTATAGTGAACCTAACTCAAAGCCTTGGGGGATTCATTTTGAAGACGCTTGGCTTAAGCCATTCCTATTTGGGCATGAGCTTCATAAGTCAATGGCTCAAATGGTAGAATCTAAGTTTAACAAAATGGCCACAGTTATAAACGCCGAAGCAAGTGCAGCAGAAATAGGGCTAAAAGGCGATGCTGAAGCAAGTGTAATTAAAAACAAAGAGAATGCGTTAACAGAAGCTTTGGTCAAGAGATCTAAAGACCTGAATATAGACTCCGATTTAGTATATGTTGGAGAAGTTGCTGGAGAGATAGCAAAGGGAAATACCATCTTAGCAGGAGATGAAGGATTTACAAGAATCCTTGGCTTGACACAGACAATAGCGACCGCAATGAAAAACAAGAAAGAGAAAGGAGATGATGAAAAATGAATCACTTATACTTTCTATTAATTGGACTAGCCTTAGTATTTCTCTGGTGGAAGTTCCCAAAAGGTAGAGGGAGTGAAAAGGCAAGTGAAAAGGGTGTATCGGCCGTGGATAAGGCAAGAGATATTATGAGGAGAAATCATCAGATTACAACAGCAGCTGTTGTATACTTGATAGTATTTGTGTCTATCTGGATGTTGTTCCCGCCGATATGGGCATACCACTGGGGTGATAAAGTATTCTTTTTTATCTCTCACATATGCTTTATCTCCATAATAGTTATGGAGCTAGTAGAAATTATTAATAAAAAGAATGGCGGGGAACATAAATCTGAATATAAGATTGAGTACAAGAGGTTCTCTCAGGTTGTTATCTTTTTGATTGTGATAGCAGCTGGTGTTTACAGACTACCAGACTGGGAGAAAGGAAACAACTCAGGAGACACTGAAACAGAAACTTATGCACAGATGCAGGAATCAGCAAGAGAAATTACAGTACCTGTAAGAGCTTGGGTTCGAGTAGATATACCAAACCCAGATGAAACTGCTTGGCAAATGACCCGAAATCCAAGTTATGGATTAGAAAACACGAAAACGCTAATACGGGTCGCTATAAACGGAGACAGAGAGAATTATAAACCAAGCGGACAACTTGCTAACGGAACTATGAAAAGCCCGTATTTTCACGAAACACTTGTGAAATTCGTGGAGTTTCGATCAGACACTGTACCTGCTCACATTCTTATGAATTTTGTAAAGATGTAAAGTAGAAGACTCAAGTGAGGATGCTGATAAAATTTCTTAATGAAATTTTATCACTTCCTCGCTTTTTTTTATTTAATTTATGGAGTCGGAAACCCAAATGTTCCTCCTAAAATCCCTAAAATACCATACACACCAACCATAATAAGCATTCCTATAATGCCCCATATCATATGTCTCTTCCCCGTTGTTCTCTCCTCCTCGCTTCCGGCATTTAAAATAAACTGCGCTCCTCCCCAAAAAAACATTGCAAACGCCAACCCAAATAATAATAATATAATAGGGTCCAAAATATAAGCATTTATTTTCGACATTAGGTTGCTGACAGACATGTCTCTCTATGAACTATGAACCTATATTCACATCTGGCAAATCAATCGTTGGAGTAGTTAGATCGTCTTTTGTTACGCCAAAAGTTTCCGCAAGAACATTTATAA
>JBHHYD010000032.1:0-6245 GCA_046757385.1 Minisyncoccia bacterium
TGGATTTTAGGAATAACAGGTGTTGCTCTTAATAAAGCAGTAGATCTTACTGTCATTCAAATGGGAACTAATGTAAATAAAATTAACACAATAGAGGCCGGGTGGAAAACATTTAGGGATTTAGCGAATATTATAATAATCTTTTCACTTTTATATATCGGAATAGTAACAATCTTAAATTCAGAAAAATATAATACAAAAAAACTTCTTGCTAGTCTGATTATGGCCGCCATTCTTATAAACTTCAGCTTATTTTTCGCAAAAGTAATAATTGATTCCAGTAATCTTCTTGCTACAAATTTCTATAAACAGATTCAGAGCATTGGCACAAAAGGGGATAGTAATTATGGTATAAAAAAACATCCAAACTGGGGTGGCATAAGCGATTCATATATGCAAGCGTTAAGCTTTACTGTGCTATATCAAACAAGAAAGGACGGAGCTATTAATTTAAAGAATCCGGGTATTGATGCTAATGTACAAGCATTTGATCCGGATACTGGTAAGATTATAACTAAAAAAGCTGTAGTAAATATAGATAAAGACACCGGAGAACCAGTGTTAAACACGAGACAAATCTTTTTTATAAGCTTACTTGGTTCAATACTTTTTCTCATAACCGCTTTTTCATTTCTTGCCGTTACATTTTTGTTGGTTGTCAGGTACGCAGTATTGATTTTCCTAATGATGCTTTCCCCGATCGCGCTTGCGGGTATGATACTTCCTCAAATGCAGAAGTATTCAAAAATGTGGTGGGACAATCTTATTGGCTATGCATTTTTCGCCCCGGCGTATTTATTGCTTACTTTGATTATTATAAGAATAATAAACAGCGAAGGATTTCGGTCATCAATAGGTTTTGGAAATATAAACACTAGTGTTGTGTTAATAATAATAAACTTTGGCATTATTATTACATTGATAATTTTCTCTATCCTCCTTTCCAGATATATGGGTATTTGGGGTTCAGAGCTAACAATAAACGCAGGTCGCTCCGCCCGCAAATGGGGCCAGGGGGTTGTTGGACGTAATACTATTGGTAGGGGAAGCCGTTTACTTAGGAAAGCTTATGACTCTGGTCAAGCGAGAATGGAAAAATCAAGGGGTGGTCGCATTACCCGTCGTGCTCTCAGTATTGCGTCCCTCGGCGCATTGAGCGACAAATCAATTAAAGGCACATTAAGCGCAGGAGAATCAGCTAAATTCGGAAGTGGTCAGTCATATAAAGAAGAAAGTGATACGTATAAAGCAAGAAGAAAAGAAGTTCAAGGAGTTCAAAAAGAAATTAAACAGAAGAAAGTGTTCAAAAAAGCAGCGTCTGGCGCAACACTTGGCCCTGATGACTTTGCAGTAATCAGTGAAATGAAAATTAAAGAACTTGAGAAACAGGGTATTAAAAAACATCTTAAAAACAAGAATGTTGCACAACATCTTTCTACAGAACAACTTGAATCAATTACAAAGAGTGACGAATTTGCACAACAAGAAATTAAAGATATTAAGAAAGCTCGATTCGCCGAGGTTATTAAAAATGTGCAGAATGGAGATAATAAACTATTACGCGCCCTTTCTGAAAAAGAAGTTGAAATGCTCGGTGATGAAGCATTGGGTACTGATGAAGTTATTACAGGTATGGCTCAATCACAGATTTCTAAAATTACAAAGAGTGGTAAGTTAAGTAGCGGCTTGAAGAAACATATAAAAGACAGACGAGAAAATTATCTAAATGGGTTACCACCGGATCTCTTAGAAAGCGAACTTAGAGAAATGAAACCCGCAGATATTGCAGAAGTTGATTCCAGCATTCTTTTAAAACCAGCTGCATCCAAAGTTTATTCCCCAGCAGTGTTGATTGAACTTGCAAAAAAGCTAAAAATTAAAGATAGAGATGCGATAAGAAACAGATTGGATATTGTTTACACAGCAGCTGGCGGTACAGTTGGTCCTAATATGACTTCAGAACAAGAAGCTGGTTGGAGGTGGCTTAATAAAAAAGCCACACCGTCAGGAGTAATTTTTTAGCAGTTAAATACAAGATATGAGACATTCAAAAGAACAAATAAATGAAAGATTTCAAAGATTACCATCTGTTGTGCAGGATATAGTTTTGTCTTCCGAAACAGAGGAGGTAATAAAAAATATCTCAAGTAAACATAGTTTGCATGTAGACACAGCAGGACTTCTCAGTGAAGAGATTACTTATGTTATGGTTGGCGCTGAGAAAGCGACTGATTTTATCAGAAATCTTAAAGCACAAACAAATTTACCCGATGAAAAAATTAATGCTATCGCAAAAGACGTTAATGAAAAAATATTTTTACCAATAAGAAAATCGCTCAAAAAGGCAGGAGATGTCTCTCCCGCCGAATCAGGAATCAGGAATCAGGAATCAAGAAAACCGCAACCGCAAAAAGAGATACATCATCCGTCACTAAATGAAAAACCTCACTTGGAAACTAAGTTTCCAAGTGAGGGAGAGGCAAGACCTCTCAGTGAATCGGAGGATATTAAAAAACAGATTAAGCAGCAGCAGGAAGTTAAGAAAGTTACCGTACCACCTACAAATCTTCCAACAGAACCCCACTTGGAAACCAAGTTTCCAAGTGGGGAGGAGAAAAGACCGACACATGTAGACCCATATAGAGAACCGATTGAGTAGATGCAAAAATCGCTATTGACACATATCATATATGATATACAATTATTATGTCAGATTATAAAGTAAAATACTATAAAGATAGCATCAATGGAAAAAGATATGTTTACAAATACATAGAAAGACTGAATACAAAAGATAAGGCAAAAGTTTTTAAGTACATTGAGTTTTTGGGAAAGAATGAAGGATATTTGGACGAGCCATATTCCAGACATATTCGTGGTAAGATAAGAGAATTAAGAGTTGATTTTTCAAAAAACAGGCATAGAATTTTTTACTTCGCAACTTTTGGCAAAACTATTATTTTATTGAACGCTTTCTTAAAGAAAACAAAAAAGACGCCAAAAGCGGAAATAGAGAAAGCACTGACATATTATAAAGATGCATTGAATAATAAAAACTTATATGAATAAAAAAACAAAAAACAAAAAAATAGAAAAAGCAACAGATTTTCAAGTGCATCTCAAAGAGATGCTGAAAGACAAAGAGTTTAAAAAGTATTATGATGAATATGGTAAACAACTTGAAATTGCATATCAAGTCCTTCAGTTGAGAAAGGAAGCTAATATGAGCCAATCTGAGCTAGCAAAAAAAATAGGAACAACGCAAAGCAACATTGCAAGAGTAGAAAGCGGAAAACAAAATTTTACTGTTGCTACGCTTAATAAAATTGCCAGCACATTTAATAAGCAGCTTAAAGTATCAATCTGTTAATTTTTCATTTAATTTATGCGTTTTCAGACTCCACAATTTATTGAAGTAGAAGACAAGATTTTCGGACCGCTTACCTTGAAGCAGTTTATTTATCTTGCCGGCGCGGGTGGCATAGTATTTATCCTATGGAGAGCACTTCCTCTTTTTATAGCTATTATCGTTGCAGCACCTGTTATAGCGCTCGCAGTGGCTTTGGCATTCTATAAAATAAACAGAAGACCGTTCGTGTTTGTGCTTGAATCAGCATTTAAATATCTATTAAGTAATCGGCTTTATATATGGAAAAGTAAAGACATAAAGCAAATGAAAAAGCAAAAAAAGAAAGGAGATAAAATACAAGAATCAGCAATACATGTTCCAAAACTCTCCGGAAGCAAGCTTAAAGATATAGCATGGAGCTTGGACATTAAAGAAAGTATATACTCTGACGCAAATCAAAAATAATTTATGGCAAAAAAAGCAAAAGCAACACAAGAATTTGTAGAAGTAAAAGAAGTTCGCGACGGTGTCGTTGTCTTAAAAGACGGGTCACTTCGCTCTATACTTATGACCTCTTCTCTTAATTTTGCGCTCAAGTCGACAGATGAGCAGCAAGCCACATTGTTTCAATTTCAAAATTTTCTCAACTCGCTTGATTTTTCCGTACAGATTTTTGTCCAGTCAAGAAGTCTTGATATTAGGCCATACATTGCTCTTCTTGAAGAAAGGTATAAAGCGCAAATCACAGAATTAATGAGGATTCAGATACGCGAGTATATAGAGTTTGTGAAAAATTTTACTGAAAGCGCAAACATTATGTCAAAAAGTTTTTTTGTAGTGGTATCTTATTCGTCATCAGTCTTCTCTGGAGAAGGTGGTGTGCTAAGCTCAATCACGCAGAAAGTCAAGGGTGAGACAAATAAAAAAGACAAAAGCAAGAGTTTTGAGGAGAGCCGTACACAACTTGAGCAGAGAATGTCCGTTGTAGAGCAGGGCTTACTTCGGACTGGTATAAGGGTTGCGCGGCTCGGGACAGAAGAGACGATAGAGCTTCTTTACAAAATGTTTAATCCAGGAGAGCTTGAAAAGCCAATTCCTCTAAATAACTAAATAGAAATAATATGGCATTGTTTGATTTTTTCAAAAAGAATAAAAAAGAAAAAGAACCAGAGACATTGTCCCCGATCTTACCGCAGGAGATATATGAAGCTGGTGTTTTGGAGCTGAAAGATGTTATTGCCCCTTCAGCGCTGAGGATAACTCCGAGGGAATTGAACTTAGGGGATAAGATAATGCGCACATTTTTTGTAATCTCCTACCCTCGATATTTATCCGAAAGTTGGTTTTCTCCGATTATAAACTTAGACAAGATGTTTGATGTTTCAATTTTCATTCACCCCATTAACACAGCGACCGTTTTGAGAAAGTTTCAAAAGAAAGTCGCTGAGGTTGAAAGCCAGATAAATACAAGAGAAGAAAAAGGGCTTGTCCGCGACCCGGTACTCGACACAGCGTATCAGGATTTAGAAGATTTGCGAGACAAACTTCAGCAGGCGCAGGAACGGCTTTTTGATGTAGGGCTTTATATTTCAATTTACGGGGACAGCAAAGAAGAGTTAGACAAAACAGAGTCAGAAATAAAATCAATCCTAGAGGCAAAGCTCGTCTATATCAAGCCAGCTCTCTTCCAGCAAGAGCAGGGATATAAGAGTATGCTTCCCGTCGCGACGGACAAATTGAAGGTACATTCAAAACTAAACTCAGCTCCTCTTTCAAGCGTCTTTCCATTTATTTCTTTTGACCTTACTGCGGATAAAGGAATCCTTTATGGGATAAACAGGCACAACTCATCACTTATTCTTTTTGACAGATTTACACTTGAAAATTATAATTCGGTTGTCTTCGCAACAGCTGGTTCCGGGAAGTCGTACGCAATGAAATTGGAGATTTTACGGTCTCTGATGTTTGATACGGAAGTGATAGTCATTGATCCGGAACGGGAGTATGAATATATGGCAGAAGCAACAGGGGGAAGATATTTCAACATATCGCTCAACTCTGAGCACCACATCAATCCGTTTGACTTGCCGGTGCCGCGTGAGGATGAAGCTCCGTCGGACATTTTGCGCTCAAACATCATACATCTTGTCGGGCTCTTTAGGATTATGCTCGGTGGGCTTACGCCTGAGGAAGACGCTATCATAGACAGGGCTATTACCGAAACATATGCGCTTAAGGACATCACAGCAAGTTCCAATTTTGCGAACGCCGACGCTCCGCTGATGTCTGACTTTGAACTCGTTCTTGCTGGAATGGAAGGAAGCGAGTCGCTTGTCCAGCGACTTTCCAAATACACCAAAGGCACATGGGCAGGTTTTCTAAATAGGCCAACAAATGTTGATATAAATAAAAAGTTCGTTGTCTTCTCTGTGCGTGATATGGAGGACGACTTGAAGCCAGTCGCAATGTATATAATAATGCATTATATTTGGAACGCTATAAAGAAAAACCTCAAGAAGCGCCTGCTTGTGATAGACGAGGCGTGGTGGATGATGAAGTCAGAAGATACTGCGTCGTTTCTCTTTAGTATGGCAAAAAGAGGCCGAAAATATTATCTTGGACTTACGACAATTACTCAAGATGTGAGCGACTTTCTCAAATCACAGTATGGTTTGCCAATTATAACGAACTCGTCTATTCAGCTTCTTCTCAAACAATCACCAACATCTATTGATGTTGTTCAGCAAACTTTCAACTTAAGTGATGAGGAGAAATATCTCCTTTTGGAGTCAGATGTCGGTGAGGGGATATTCTTCGCGGGACTCAAGCATGTTGCCATTAAAATAATCGCTTCATATACAGAGGACCAGATTATAACCTCCGACCCGTCGCAGCT
>JBHHYD010000033.1:0-6170 GCA_046757385.1 Minisyncoccia bacterium
TGTATCAGAGTTTGAAAGCGAAGAGGACTTAAAGAAGGCGCTGGAGCTCGGAAAAACTTACAAATTCAAGATTGCAATTTTTGAACCAAAAGAACAAAAGATGACGCTTTCCTACAAGAAAGACTAATTAAATTTATTCATTGCCTTTGCTCTTCCCTCTTTAATGATAGTCTCAAGTGCATCATTAACTTTCCCCAAAACTTTTTTAAAGGTTTCAGTTTCTTTCTTGCTAAAATTACCTAAAATAAAATCTTTTATTTTTTCCTCGCCTTTTGGTTTTTTGATTTTACCACTTGGAGTAACAGGTGAGATACCGACACGTATCCGAATAAAATCTTTCGTCTTAATTGAGCGCACAATAGATTCTATTCCTTTATGTCCGCCTGAACCTCTTCCAAAAGAAATCTTGAACTTCCCAAGCGGTATATCCAAGTCATCGTAAATTACAATTAGATTCTCTGCTTTCTTTTTGCTTGTAATTAAGGGTTTCAAGGGAGTTCCTGATTTGTTCATAAAAGTCTGCGGCATAAGAAGCTCTATTTTCTCTTTTCCTATATTTCCAGCTTTAAAAGCCTCAAATTTATTCTTATTTGCGAAATTCTCAACTATTAAAGCCCCGGTATTGTGCCGAGTATTTTCGTATTCCTCCCCTGGATTTCCAAGTCCGACTATATAAAACATAAAATTTATTGTACCACAAAAAAAGCCCCGCTACCTATTGCGGGGCCCGACATGACTAAATGTGATAAAAAATCATGTCTCGCTACATCAGCAATAAAAAGTATATCACACACTTTTAAATATTGTGTCAAACTTATTTTTATAATAAAATAATTTGAAATGGAACCTAAAAAAGAAAATCTTTTTAAAGAAGTTCTAAAATTCTCTCTCATTGCGATACTTATTGTCGCGCCAATACGAATCTTCATTGCACAGCCGTTCATTATAAGCGGAGCGTCTATGGAGCCCACATTTACAAGCAGTGAATACCTTATAGTTGACCAGCTAAGCTATCGCTTTGAGGAGCCAAAGCGCGGAGAGGTTATAATATTCAAATATCCCAACGATCCTTCAGTATTTTTCATAAAAAGAATCGTCGGTTTGCCCCAAGAAACCGTCAAAATGCAGGACGGAAAAATGATTATCAAAAATGATGAATTTCCTGACGGTGTTCTATTGGAAGAACCGTACATAAAAGAAGAGACCGATGACACTTTTATCGCAGTTCTTGGAAAGGACGAGTATTTTGTGCTTGGAGACAACAGGAAGCATAGTTCGGACTCAAGAATCTGGGGACCGCTTGAAGAAAGATTTATTGTAGGAAAAGCATTTGCAAGACTTCTGCCTATCACCGAAATAGAAATAAAACCTGGAGACCATAGTAGATAAATTTAAACTTTATAATGATACAGATAAAAACAGTGCCAAATTTAAGCGGGAGCGATATGCTAAAAAAAGCAGTGAATATTTCGTCATGTTATGGATTTGATCCGATAGAAAAAATTGCAATTGAACAAAAAAATCGCAGTGGAGATTTAAAAGAAAAAAAAGCTCTTACGCAAAAGATTTCCAAACAGGATATGAAGGGCTTAAAGAAAGATTTACCAAGTAGTGGGATAATCTCCACACTTCAGGCAATTGTAGAATATAAATTATTGCCTTCAGATCAGCCGATTTTGGTTCATCACAGCTCTATTGTTGCAAATAAAAACGAAAATTCCCTTAGATTTTGCCTTGCGGCAATTGGAATGAATAAAAGCATCGCAGAAGCTTTGATCTTAAAGACTGCGTGCGCTATTTTAGACGACATAGGCATCAGGGAAATTCAGGTGTCTATAAATAGTATCGGGGACAAGGATTCCACACAAAAATTTGCAAGAGAACTTAATTCATATTTAAGAAAAAATGTTGATTCTCTTCCTGCTCAAGCAAGAAATAGCCTCATAAAAAAAGATGTGTTAAGTGCGTATGAACAGCTTCACAGTGTACATCATCCGCTTGAGGCAGACTTACCGCAGTCAATTAAATTTCTTTCAGACAGCAGTAGAAAACATTTGAGTGAAGTTTTGGAATATTTGGAGATAGAAGGCGCTCCATATGAGATAGATAATTTTCTTATCGGAAGCGAGGAGCTTTATTCTCAAGTCTTGTTTGAAATACGAAATGCTGCTGAAGCAAACGAAAACGGAGTATCCGTACTTGCAAAGGGCGGCAGGTATGATGAGGTATCGCGGCGATTTTTCCACAATGATATACCTACTGTCGGAATCGTACTTGAATTTGAAAAAAAAGGAATAAAAGAAAAAGAGTTAAACATATTTAAAAAATCAAGAAGACCAAAAGTATATTTTATTCAACTAGGGTGTGAGGCAAAATTGAAAAGCTTACATGTCATAGATAAACTCCGAAAAGCAAACATTGAGCTCCACCATAACCTTAACAATGATAAATTCGGCGAGCAGATCGCTCTAGCGCAATATCTTGAAGTCCCCGTAGCGATAATCATGGGGCACCGTGAGGCAGTTGACGGAACCGTAATAGTGCGAGATATGAACACGCAATTTCAAAATACAGTTCAAATAGAAAACCTGCTTGAATACCTAAAAGAAATAAAATTGTAAATGCGGGAAAAGGTCTTTCCTCGCGAAACGAAGTGGAGAGAGGTGAGACCTTGAGGAGCATTTAATTAAATTCATTGTAAATATTTAAATTATGTGGTATTTTAGTCTGACATGAATACAAATGTAGAGGTGAACAAAAACGCCAATGAAAACGCAATGGGCCTTCTTAGAAGGTTTACGAAGCGTGTGCGAGGGTCTGGGATTCTGCAGAGAGTGCGGGGTATAAGGTACTATGAGAGACAGAAATCAGACTATGTAAAAAAGAAAAAGACCTTAAAAAGACTGGCAAAAAGGCAGAAATATGATGAACTACTTAAGTTAGGTAAAGTAACAGAACAAACCGGTAAATTTGGCAGAAAAAGATAAAGATGAAGAATAATTTTTCAATCACTAAGACAATAAAAGGCAAGCTACCGAGCTTGCCTTTTGAAAATATGAAAAATGAGGTCTTAGGCAAAAACTATGAACTTAGTCTGGTTTTTATCGGAACAAAAAAATCTCAAGCATTAAACAAAAAGTACAGAAAAAAAAACAAGCCAGCGGATGTTCTTTCATTTCCGCTTTCAAAGAGCACGGGTGAGATATTTATATGCCCCAAAACAACAAAACAAGAATCCATCGGCTCCCTATTTATCCACGGACTTATGCATTTGAAAGGTTTGCGACACGGTAGTACAATGGAAAGAGCTGAAAAGAAAGTTCGGCTTAAGTTTTCTATTTAGAATGGCGCGCAACATTACAACAGGAATAGATATAGGCACCCACCAAATCAAGGTGGTGATAACGGAGTATGGAAATGGCAGGGACGCCAGCTTGCCAAAGATCATAGGGACAGGATTCTCCCAGTCCAAAGGTCTTCGTCATGGCTATATCATAAACCCTGCAGATACTACTCGTTCTATAAAAGCAGCCGTCAATCAGGCGGAAAAATCAGCTGGTGTAAGGGTAAAAAAGGCCTTTATCTCAATAGGAGGAGTAGGACTTGAAGAAATTCATTCTAAAGGCAGCTCTATTATATCGCGGGCAGATTCAGAAATCACAGATTTAGATATTGAAAAAGCTCTCAAAGACAGCGAAAAAAAAGTTGTACAAAAAACCCTCAACAAAAAAGTTATTCACGACATACCCATACACTACAAAATAGATGGCGGTACTGTCCTTGGTAAACCCCAAGGGATGAAAGGAAGCAAACTTGAAGTGGATGTACTTTTTGTAACATGTCTTGAACAACATTTGAATGACTTGATAGCAGCAGTTGAAGAAGCGGGAGTAGCCGTTGAAGATGTAATGGCTTCCCCTATCGCAGGTTCTTTTGTAACACTCTCCCGCGCGCAGAAGATTGCCGGAGCAGTCCTTGCAAATATTGGCGCTGAAACAGTTTCAATTGTCGTGTTTGAAAACAACATTCCAATATCACTTAAAGTATTCTCCATAGGCGGAAGCGATATCACAAACGACATAGCTTTAGGGCTTAAAATACCGCTTGAAGACGCTGAAAGAGTAAAAACAGGACTCCTCTCCGGAGTAGAATTTCCAAAGAAAAAACTTGATGAGATAGTTACCGCAAGACTTAGTGATATATTTGAACTCATAGAAACTCACCTGAAAAAAATTGGAAAAAACGGACTCTTGCCCGCGGGCATTATAATAACCGGCGGCAGCTCCGGTATTGCAACGATTGAAGATCTCGCACGCGCTGCTCTCAAGCTTCCGTCAAAACTTGCAAATGGAGGATTCGCTAAATCTCAAGCAGTAGAAAAAATGCGCGGAGGAATAAGAGATTCTTCATGGGCAGTCGCATACGGTCTTTGCATCTGGGGAACAGGAGCAGAGGGAGATCCGGCTGGAGTTAAAATGGTGAAGAAAACCGGAAGCAATATCTTGCAGTGGATAAAGCAATTTCTCCCATAAATCCCGTTAGAAGCACTGAGATTGATATTTAAGTAAAATATTAAGAGCTTCTAACGGGATAAATCACAACACAATCGACTTTTGTGTCAAAGTTCACAACGAGAGAGCTTTTTGATATGATGGTGCTTACTTAATTAATGCCAAAAAATATGAAACAAGTTAAACCCGATGTAGAATCATTTGCCCGAATAAGGGTAATAGGCGTGGGAGGCTCCGGAAGTAACGCTATAAACCACATGATTGACTCAAAAGTCAAAGGAGTAGAATTCATCGCAGTAAACACTGATGCACAGGACTTGCATCACTCAACTGCAAAGAAAAAAATCCACATAGGTAAAAACTTGACGCGCGGGCTCGGAACAGGTATGAATCCTGAGCTTGGAAAACGAGCAGCAGAAGAGACAAAAGAAGAAATACAAGAAATTACAAAAGGTTCCGACATGATTTTCATAACTTGCGGTATGGGAGGAGGGACCGGTACTGGCGCAAGCTCTGTAATCGCAAACACAGCCCGCGATACAGGAGCTTTGACTGTTGGGATAGTTACGAAACCATTTTCTTTTGAAGGTCAGCACAGAATGGACTTGGCAGAAAAAGGTCTTGAAAATCTCAAAAAAGAAGTTGACGCACTTATCATAATTCCAAACGACAGACTGCTCGCAATCGTCGATAAAGACACAAGCGTCAAAAATGCATTTGCTATGTCAGATGACATACTGCTTCAGGCAGTGGAGGGTATCTCTGACTTGATTACCACACCGGGAATCATAAACGTGGACTTCGCAGACATACGTTCTGTTATGGAAAACGCAGGTTCTGCCCTTATGGGTATTGGTGTTGCAGGAGGTGATAAACGAGCAGAAGAGGCCGCAAGGATGGCTATTTCTTCCCCACTTCTCGAGATTTCTATCAACGGCGCTAAAGGAGTGCTATTTGCAGTCGCAGGAGGTGATGACCTTGGAATGCTTGAGATCCAGGAGGCAGCTAAAGTAATAACAGAATCAATAGATCCTCATGCTAAAGTGATCTTCGGAACAATCAAAGACAATTCCATAAAGAAAAACGAAGTTAAAGTTACTGTTATCGCAACCGGCTTTCCTGACAATATCTTGCATAAGAGTCATCCGCTCTTTCAGGCAGGGGCTATGAAAGATGGTGATACGAAAATTAAAGATATGGATGAAGAGAAAGTGCGCGGAAAGATATTTAATACAATCAATAAAAATGCTGACACAAAGAAGGATACTGGAACACCTGCAAAAAAAACAGAGGAAGAAGAGACAAAAAAGGATGACGGCGATGATGATGATTGGGGTGTGGTGCCGGCATTCTTGAGAAGGTCAAAAATTAAGTAGAACACAGAACTTGTAACATAGAACAAAACCCGCCCGGAAGCTTCGCTTCCGGGCGGGTTTTGTGTATAATTATTCTTATGTACGATTTAATAATCATAGGCGGCGGTCCCGCGGGGACCGCCGCAGGAGTCTACGCTTCGCGTAAACGCCTCAAAACCGTCCTCATCACAGATGAGTTCGGCGGGCAAAGCAAAGTATCAGAAGACATCCAAAACTGGATAGGGACAGTCTCAATCTCAGGTAACGACTTGGCAGAAAATATGAAAAAGCATCTACAGGCTTA
>JBHHYD010000034.1:0-5832 GCA_046757385.1 Minisyncoccia bacterium
GAAATGAGTTCGAGCGGAGTCGTAAAGATACTCCAATTTTTAAACGGCTAAACTTTAAAGAAGTTTAGCCGTTTAATTAATCTCTCTTTTAGTCGGGTTTGTGATGTAGATAAATATTAGGTTCATTTGGTTTTATTATAGTATAATGGGCCCAACATGACACACCCTTATACATGCCATGTGGATGAAGTTCCAGAGAGTGCTTTTAGGGTGGGCAAGCGGCTCAAGATAATCGGCTCTATTTTCCTTGGAGTCTTTTTTGTTTCTTTTCTCCCTCTTCCGTATCTTCCGGAGCTTAATGAAAGTATTGTCTCTTTTGTAAAGCTCATCTGGTGGGCTGTGCTTCTCGGGCTTTTTATAGGCGGGCTCATAGAGTATTTTGTCCCAAACGGTTTTATATTTAAATACATGGGGCAGAAAAAAGTAAGCTCTATCTTTTACGCTGTCATTGCGGGGTTTTTGATGTCTGCATGCTCTCACGGAGTGCTTGCGATTGCTATACAACTTTATAAAAAGGGAGCGAGCATCCCCGCTGTTATAACATTTCTTCTTGCAAGCCCGTGGGCAAACCTTCCCGTCACAATTCTTCTCTTCAGCTTCTTTGGACTGAAAGCGATTATCTTTATAGCTGCTGCGATGTTCATCGCGCTTTTGACAGGGTTTGTCTATATGGGGCTTCAGCAGTTGGGGCTTGTAGAGAGGTCGCAGACTGTGAGCGTGCTTGAGGAATATGAGTGGAGCAATGTGAAGAATTTTAACTTGGGGAAAAGTGTCAGAAATGTAGCGGCCGGCTCTTTACGGCTTGCCAACATGGTGTTGTGGTGGCTTTTGATAGGATTTTTGATAGCGGTGTTCATCCGCGCTTATGTTCCGGCGGAAATTCTCATGCAGTATTTCGGGCCGACGATGTCGGGGCTTTTTCTGACGCTTCTTTTTGCGACTATAATAGAAGTATGCAGTGAGGGAAGCTCGCCGATTGCTTTTGAAATATTTGCAAAGACTGGAGCGCTCGGGAACCCTTTTGTGTTTTTGATGGCGGGTGTCGCGACTGACTACACGGAGATCGGGCTCATCTGGACGAACATCGGCAAGCGCGCGGCGATCTGGCTCCCGATTATCACAGTTCCGCAGATAATTGCATTTGCAATTCTTTTTAACGCGATGTTATAATAATTAAATTATTAGAGTAACAAGAAAATAAAGTGGTAAACGAGAATCAAGGTGCCGGCGAGCGCCAAATGTTTGAAGGCAACTGGACATGTTCAGGCTGCAGTGGAGCTATCACACAGCTCCCGTTCCAGCCTGATCCAGGCCGGGAAGGAGGACTTCTCTGCAGAGACTGTCATAGAGGGAAGATGGCCGACAGGCCTCGCAGGGAAGGCCCTAGGCAGATGCATCAGGGCAATTGGAAGTGTTCAAGTTGTTCTGGAGATATAACGGAGCTTCCGTTTGAACCAGATCCAGCGAGAGCAGACCAGCTCAAATGCAGAGACTGTTTCCGAAATAAATAAACAAAACACCCCGCGGTCTTCGGCCGCGGGGTGTTTTGTAAGTTATTTAGGCTTTGTTAATGTTTGTAGCGTTAAGACCCTTTGGACCTTCTGCTACTTCAAAAGTAACCTTGTCGCCTTCGCGAAGATCATTGAACTGTACGTTCTGAAGTTCATTTGAGTGAAAGAAAAGATCTTTCTCTTCTCCCTCTCGTGAAATGAACCCAAATCCTCGGTCAGTAACTCGAGCTATTGTTCCTTCCATTTTGTTGTAAGAAAACTAGTCTAATAAAATATCCAAACCTTCAACCCTGAAAGTACTGTAGAATTAAAGAAAAGATACAGTGTATCTTTTCTTCGTCTATAATTCCCTTACAGATTCGATTTGATTCGCTCTATATTAGCACGAGCCTCACCACTTGTCAATCCTTTGCAATATTTCCTACATATGATATTATAATACTATATTATCATAATTTAAAGACACTATGAGCACATTATCTGTACCGCTTAATGCGGAATTAGAGAAATTTATTGACCAAATGGTCAAAGAACATGAAGCCGAAACAAAAGCCGGTGTAGTTCGTCGTGTACTGTATGAATTTGCCGAGAGGAAAGCAATAGACGATGTGCTATTAGCTTCAGAGGAAGCAAAAAAGGGTGAGGTTGTTAAAGGAAATACCGATAAGATTTTAGGCAAGTTTATGAATAAAAAATAATGATTGAAGTAATCTTTTCAAAAAGATTTCTAAGGCAATTTGAAAAATTAGAGTATGGTTTACAGAAAGAAATTAGAGAGAAAATAAAATTGTTTGAAGATACTTCAAATCATAAATTACTCAATGTTCACAAACTAAAAGGTGAAATGAAACGGCAACATTCTTTTTCTGTAAATTATAAGACAAGAATAGTTTTTGAGTACACTTCATCAAAAAAGGAGGCCGTATTGCTCGTAGTAGGAGACCACGCTGTATATAAATAAGAAAATCCATCAAAGCAAACTTTCTTTTAACTGGTTGACACATAGCAGCTTTAGGAACAAAATATAGGCATTATTAAACATACTTCAGCAAGGACTGTCCTTGCTGAGAAATTATAATCTTAATCATGGTGAAATTTAAAAAGAGTTTTATTATATTGCTGATTTTAGCAGTATTTGTGCCACTTTCAGCGTTTGGCGCGACTATAAAAGTAGGCGAGACGTACACATTTAAAAGTGATGATACAGTGCGGGACAACCTTTACATAGGCGCAGCAGAAGTAACTTCAGACGGAACGGTGTTTGGCGACCTTCTTATAGGAGGAGGTAGTGTTACAGTTTCTGGGAATGTCTCAGGGGATGCGACTATCTTGGGAGGCGACATCTCAATGCTTGAGAGAGTGCAAGGTGACTCGCGCATTGTAGGAGGAGATATACTTGTATCAGAGAGCGTCTCGGGCGACTTGGTGATAATCGGCGGGAACGTAAGGATTCTCTCCGATGCTACGGTAGGAAAAGACTTGGTTATCTTGGGCGGTAGAGCAGTAGTCCAAGGAGATGTAAACGGCAAAATAAGAATAATCGGCGGAGAGATTATTTTAGATTCTAAAGTAAGGGGAAATGTAGATATAAAAGCAAGTGAGAAGATAACAATAGGCGAGAATGCAATTATTTCCGGAGATCTTGTTTACAGTGGTGAAAGCGAAGAAGTGCTTAACGTGAGTGAGAAGGCAGTTATCTCTGGAGAAACTACTTTCAATAAAGGAAAGGTCACTGCGGCAGGGTTTTCAAGAGCTGCACTTCTTGCGTTCTTCGGAACTTTCGTACTCCTCAAACTTTTAACAGTTCTTGTTGTAGTAGCGCTTGCGACAGTATTCTTAGAGAAATTCTCAAATGCAGTTGCAAAAAGTGCAGTGGAACACCTCGGCAAGAAAACTCTTTGGGGCTTTATCGCACTTATAGTGATACCGGCTGCAACGATAGTATTCTTCGCATCAGTGTTTGGCATCGGGCTTGGAATCTTGAGCGTGTTTGGATATTTGATACTTGTATCTCTTGCGTCAATCTACTCTGGCGTGATATTTGGCGCATGGATGGACCAGCTTATTAGGAAGAAAGATGAACTCACAGTTAATTGGAAGAACGGACTGCTTGGCGTTATCGCTTTGGCTTTTATCACACAAGTGCCGTTTATAGGAGGTCTTGCAGGGCTGTTCTTCTTCCTTCTAGCGCTTGGAAGCATCTCCACGCTTACATACGATTATCTTTGGGCAAAGAGGAAATAGTAGGATAAACGACTTGCCAGAGTACTCAAAAGAGGGCATAGCAAAACTATGATCAGGCTATTAATCAGATTAATAATCTCTTTCCTTTTGGTGTATTTCCTATTCCACTATTTTGACGTGTATGCGTACATAGATACTGCTTATATCCCTGATGTCTTTGAGCGGTTCATCGACTTTGCGCAGGACACAGAGCCCGGGGAACTCTTCGGCGAACTCCTCTCACTCCTCCCTTCTCGGTAGAGTAAAATAATCGCCTGACATTGTCAGGCGATTATGTGTTGTTAAATATAGTAAAAAATTATTTCAATATAGTATAGAAAGATAAATATTAAAGTTGCAAATCCGATAGTGATTAAAAAAGCAATACTACAATCTTCAAGAGCGTTACGTGTCATTCTATAATTACCATAATTATTATTCTGCAGAACTTCTTTTCTGTACTGTGATGTTATTTTCAAATAATTAACAAGTGCAATAATTAATCCAATTAACGGAATAAATATACTTTTTTTCATTTTTTCACCACACTTTCTTTAAGGTTCAAGTAATTAATTTATCTAGATGTAATATATAGGAAAGACCAAGAAAAATCAACTTGAG
The DNA here is from genome assembly GCA_046757385.1 of Minisyncoccia bacterium. Taxonomy (GTDB): domain Bacteria; phylum Patescibacteriota; class Minisyncoccia; order Phycocordibacterales; family UBA2163; genus UBA2163. The sequence continues at coordinate 4,356 of JBHHYD010000034.1, forward strand.
ATTTATTTGTCGATAAATCCTATCCATTCATGTATTATGAATATATGAAAACAAAAATTTGGATTATTATAATAATTGTTATTGCGATTGGAATTATGACAGGCCTTTTTATTCCATCAAAGCAAACTCAACCAAGAAGTTCACAGACGCAAGGCTCAGACATTCCTCCTGTTACTTATAACTTGGGTATAAATTTTGATGATTTTGAATTTAATAATAAAGATGTCTCTCATTATAATAATAAGATTTTTTTGGAAAACGGAGAGTTTCTTGGTGGGCCAGATGCTGAAGTTCTTCCACATCCTATCTATGTCCTTCCTCCTGGTACAGAAATCCTCTCTGTAGTTAATGGTGTTGTCGCTGATATTACATATCAAGAAATGCATGATGATTATAGTCTGGTAATACACCCCGACAACTCCTCTTGGACAATCGACCATGACCATGTCACAAATATAAAAGTTAAGAAAGGAGATAAAGTAACTGCTGGGCAGGTGATAGCTGAGTCACCATTGGCAACAGGTGGCTTGAGACGAAGCAATTTGGGCTTTACTGAAATTATGATTGTTAAACTAGGAGGAGGGCGTTCTCATGGCGGCAATCCAACCGCTTGCCTCTACAATCTTTTAGACGACAGTGTTAAAGAACAATATCACAAACAAATCTACAAACTAGTTGCAGATTGGGAAGAGTTTAAAAACGACGAAAGTATTTATGATGAGGAAAACTGGGAGTCACCGGGGTGTATCCTAAATGAAATAATTGAAGGAGAATAAGAAAAATTAAATTTTCTTGTTACGTAACATGCTACGTAGCAAATGGTATAATAAAATAATGGAAAACAACTTAGCTTTTATAGACGGACAGAATCTTCATCTGGGAGTATTACAAAATGATTGGAGAATAAATCATAAAAAATTTAGAATATATTTAAAAGATAAATATAATGTTCATGAAGCATATTATATTCTTGGATATGTAAATGAGGAAGAACAAGAGCTTTACAATAATCTTCAAAAAGCAGGGTTTGTTGTGATGTTCAAAGAACACAATCCAGCTTTAAGGTCACAAAAGAAAGGGAACGTGGATGCAGATATTGTATTTGAAATTATGAAAAATCTTATAGACAATAAAAATTTTAACAAAATAGTTTTGGTTTCTGGAGACGGAGATTATAAAAAGATGGTGAATTATCTTATAGAGAAAGATAAATTTGAGAAGATACTTTTTCCAAATAAGAAATTTGCTTCGTCGTTATATAAAAATTTAGGATCAGAATTTTATGATTATTTAGACAATCTTAAAACTTATATAAAGTGGGATAAAAAAGAAAAGGGCTCCTAAGGCACTAGACCTTTCGGATCCCTTTTCGTATTGATACATATATATTATACACTAATATAATATAAAAAGTCAAGTTTCTGATTGGGTCCACCCATTTTTGCACTCTGCTGGTAATTTAGAAACATAATACTCC
>JBHHYD010000035.1:0-5813 GCA_046757385.1 Minisyncoccia bacterium
CCCCTGGATTCCAGCCAAGTAGAGCCATATAATTGACTAAAGCGCTAGAAATATAGCCCTTTTCCTTATATTCGCTTATTGAAGTAGCGTTATCACCTCGTTTGGACAATTTGGACCTATCTGGGGCCAAAATGAGCGGAATATGGGCATATTTAGAGCGCTCAAACCCCAAAGCTTCCTGTATAAGGATCTGACGGGGAGTATTTGAGATATGGTCTTCTCCACGAATAATATGAGTAATTCCCATCTCATGGTCATCTACTACGACAGCTAAGTGGTACAAAGGCTCGTCTTGATTTCGAGCTATGACAAAATCTCCAAGTTCTGTGGTATCAAACTCTATTTCCCCGCGAATTAAATCTATAAATTCTACTTTCTTGCCGGGATTCTTAAGCCGTACCACTTCTATTTCTTTTCCTTCTTCTTGCTTGCTTTTTTCTTTTGAAATATAAGCTACGCCATCATCAAGTAGTTGTTTTATGTATTTTTTATATATACTCGTTCTTTCTGATTGCTTGAAAACTTCATCACTCCCTAAACCAAGCCATTCAAATCCTTCTAAAATATCTTTTTCAAATTCTTTCTTACTCCTTTCTTTATCAGTATCTTCAATCCGCACAATAAACTCTCCCCCGTTTTGCTTGGCATATAGATAGTTAAAAAGCGCACTTCGCGCAGTGCCGATATGCAGCTCCCCCGTCGGGGAAGGCGCTATTCTTGTGATGACTTTTTTCTTATTCATAATTCAAAATTCTAAATTCAATATTCAACATTCAAATTTTATTCTTCATGTTTCAAAGCTGTTGCGATTATTCCTTCTGCTATTTTGCGCGCGGCGTTTGGTTTTGCGAAATTTTGTGCGCCATTTTTCATATTTTTCTGAAGTGCTTTGTCAGAAATAATACGATTGATTTCAGAGATGAGTAAGTTGGGCGTAAGGTTCTTCTCCTCTATCACTATCCCCGCCCCCGCTCTCGCATAAGAGAAAGAGTTCCTCCTTTGGTGGTCTCCGTTTGAATCAGTTATCGGAATAATAATCGCCGGCAATCCCCAGATAGCAACTTCAAATATAGCGCTTGCTCCCCCTCGCGAGATTACCAAATCAGCAGCGCCTGCTGACATCCGCATCGCAAGCACATTCAAAAAACCAAATGCTTTGTATCTGTGTCCGAATTCGGTGCCTTCAAGTATTATTCTTGCTGTTGATTTCATCTCTTCCAAGTTTTTCCTTCCCACCTGATGAATAATCTGATATCTTTCAACAAGTTTTGGAAGCGCTTCCATGACTGCATTATTTATCTTTTTGGCTCCTTGTGACCCGCCAAGGATTAAAATCGTGGGGATATCTTTTTCAAGTTTCAGGTATTCATGCGCGCCTTCGCCTGCTACTGTGAATATTTCCCTTCTAACAGGATTACCAGTGAAAGCAACTTTGGTTTTGTCAAAATATTTTTCTGCTTCTGGAAATGAAACCGCGATCTTGCGTGCAAACTTTCCTGCCCACAAATTCGCTCTCCCGGGTACTGCGTCTGACTCATGAACCATCACAGGGATACGAAAGAGCTTTGCCGCAAGCACGGTCGGGAAACTCGCATATCCGCCCTTGCTAAATACCACATCAGGATAAATTGTAAAAATTTGAAAGATCGTCTTTATAACCCCCATTGCAGTTTTAAAGAAATCAATAAAATTCCAAATAGAAAAGTATCTGCGCATCTTTCCTGCAGGGCTTTGTTTGAACTTGATGTTATTTTCATAAAGCGCTCTTTTGTCAAATGGCTTTGGCGCAATATAGTAAAGCTTCGGCTCAAGAAGCTTTTGTTCTTTTACAATATTTCGGATTTCTTGAGCAACAGCGATAATTGGATAAAAATGCCCTCCTGTTCCTCCTCCTGTAAATACTATTTTCATCCCGTTAGAAATAGGACGCGGACAATATACATGTCCTGCCCATAATTTAATATATTGCTAAATATTCGACTTTTATATTTTACCATATTTTAGCGTCCGCGATTTCTAACGGGATTCATTTTATGTTTTTCTAAATTTTGAAATATTTAATATTATTCCTACTTCCGCAAGTGCAAACAAAAGCGCGCTCCCTCCGTGACTTATAAATAAAAGCGGAAGCCCTGTCAAAGGCATTACGCCGAGCATCGCTCCTATATTTATAAATGACTGCGATACTATAAGTATAACAATCCCTACTACCAGTAGTCCACTAAAGTTATCTGGCGCCTTGGCGGCAATTTTAAGACCCCTAAAGGCCAAGAACAAAAACAGAGTGATTATAAAGATACTTCCAATAAAACCAAACTCTTCTGCCGCCACTGCAAAAATAGAATCCCCTATTGGCTCCGGCAGATATTGGAATTTTTGAACACTTTGTCCGAACCCTCTTCCAAAGATCTCGCCTGAGCCAATAGCAATGAGCGACTGTTTGATCTGCCAGCCGGAGCCGAGCGCGTCACTCGCTGGGTTTATAAAAGTTAAAATTCTGTCTTTTATATATGGCTGAACATATGCAAGTAAGGTTAGCCCAACACCTGCGATACCGGCAAGTGCAAATATATCACGCCAGCGAGCGCCTGCTGCAATGAACATCGCAAGTCCTGTCGCAAAGATTACTAAGAAGGTTCCTGTGTCTGGCTGTGTAAGAAGTATTGCGCCTGTTATGCCAAGGAGGATTATAAATGGAATAATCCCGTGCCCAATGGTATGCACCTTGTCCCTCACGTTTGTAAGCCATGCGGCAAAATAAATTACAAAACCAATTTTCAAAAGTTCTGCTGGTTGGAATGTGACAATACCAAGATCAATCCACCTTTTTGCGCCGCTTGCCTCAAGTCCAAGCGATGGAACGAAAACTAAAAGTGTTATCGCTGCTGAAAACAGAAATATATAAAATGCATGTTTTCGCCAAAAAGTATATTTGATTTTAGAAGCAGCAAAAAGCGCTATCGTACCAAGAAAAATACCAAAAAAAAGCTGGCTAAATGCGACAGAAGAAAACTTCGCCCCCTCACGCGCAAGAAGCCCTAAAGATGCAGAAGTGAAAATAAAAAATCCTGCAACTACTAGGATGATGACTGTTATTAAAAATGGCCGGTCAATTTTTTTTAGCATTAAATCATTATATCAAAAAATCCAGCCTTAAGCTGGATTTTTTGGTGATTTTATAAAAATCGGCTGACATCAATTTTACAACTCATTTTTCAAAAACATTAAAGTTTCTTTTTTTAAAATATTTCTTATCCGCATAAACTTCTCTGGACTTAAAAGCGTATTTAAATCTTGGTCTATTACCGTATTTGTGATTTTTTTATCAATAAAAGATATTAGTTCATTTAAAAACTTTTCCACACTAACACCTCGCCTTTCTTTTACAACATCTTTCTCATATCCAAAACCCTCCATAAAAAAGTAATGTATATCGTATAAATCCCTGCCAGCTATTGTATTGTGTTGCTCATACCTGTCAATAATAGCGACCAGCTTATTTGCAAACATTGTCTCAATAGTCTGGCAAGTTGCAATTCTATCAATATCTATTAATCTTGTTTGCTCATATTTATTCGCTTTTATTTTAAATGTTGCGACATCTATCTTTATAGTATTTCTCTCGCCATCTTTATTCGGATACTTCAAAAAATACTGCGGAATTATTTTACTTTGGTCTTTTATCTCAAGTTCTAAATCCTTAAAAATCTTTTCCAACTCTTTTCTTATTGTAAGAATATCTTTATCATCTCCAATAAAATCAAAATCTAAATCAACAGAGAATCTGTCTAAAAACCCTCGCATAGTCGCTGCCGTGCCACCCTTAAAATACAAAATATTCGCCAAAAAACTATTGTCATAAATAGCGGATAATATTCTATAAAGCCATACTCTGTGTATCGCGTCTTTTTTATTTGGCAATATCATAATCGTGGGATAAGGTCGTTCCCCGAGGAGGAGTGGTAACGACGGAAGAGGTGCGACTTTGAGGAGCGATTGGATAGCCAATATTTTTTTGTATTTTTCCAACCTTATCCCAATCAATTTGATTAGGATTATCAAAATAAAAATTTGGCTGAAAATACAAAAGGTCTGCGACTGCTCTTTCTATAGTAGCAATATTTACACCATTTTTTATATCTATACCTTCTTTTTGAAAAAGAAATTTATCATTAAGTTGTCTTGAACGGTAATCTATACTGCCAACAGAAAACTTCTTTGACTCTGATGAAACAATCGTAATATATTTTATATCTTGCAAAATTATTCCAGCATTTACAAGTATCGTCTCTGTACTTATGTATGCAAATTTATGCAATACCTTAACGCCAAGCAAGTGGGTGTCTATTTTATCAACAGGTTTAATGGAATACAGCCCTCTGTAAATACGAAAAATCAGTCCAGCTTTAGTGTATCTTTTTAAAGCAGTGTATAAAGTATTTTTATTGCTAATGTCCCACAAATTTGCCAAATCGTTGGTATGAAAAACCTGCTCACCGAGACGCGCGAGTTTAGCAAATCTGCCTTGAGTAGTATTGGTTATGTTTATCTGTCCTGTACTCATATGTACAGTATAGCAAAACTAATATATTTGTCAATAAAAGGTACCTGACACCTATTCCTAATACAAAAAAGAACTTGTCCTCACATGAGGACAAGTTCTTTTTTGTATCGTGTGAACCTTGAACCTAATTTTGGCAGATGAAAATATCCCATCCATCTGTATTTGTCTGCCCTGACATATATGCTGTAAATCCGCTCGGGCAGCTGCATCCGCCTGTTTGTGGATTCGGTTTCATACAATTTTGCCCGGCTGTACCGTCATGCTGGTATAATCCGCCGAATCTAGATACTGGCGGAGTAAAACATCCCTCTGAATTTCCATTCGAGTCAACTCCTCTGGATGCCTGTCCGGCAGGGCAATTAGATCCATTCCCATGACCGCCTCCTCCTCCACTCGGCCAGCTCGTCCTGCAATCATCCCCGATACAAAGCCCTGTACTCCCTCTAACATATCCTCCTACATCAAGCTTCTGTGTTGGACTCCCTGTTCCGATGCCGACATTGCCGCTGGACCGAATCGTCATTTTAGGGCTATTATTGATTCTAAATTGGGTAAATTGGTCTTTTTTTTGCAAATAGCCCCAATTTCCATCTCCGTCTAAAAGTCCGAAATATTGGCCGTTTCCAAAGCCGTAAACTCTTCCGTAGTTGGTTAATTGCTTGTCCCTGAATATCATCTGGGTAACTATATCATTATTGCCTGTCCAGTAAAGGGCGGACGAGTTATCGCCGTATAGATATTGATTTCCTAGATAAAAGCGGCGTCCGTCAGATTTAATATTTCCGCTGACATGAAGCTTCTCCGTTGGATTTGTTGCCCCGATCCCCACATTGCCCTGGAAGTATCCACCTCCAAACACAGAAAGTGCGTCTACAGAAAGCCCCCCGTCTTTTACCTGAGCCGTTGTTCCTACATGAATTGGCGTAGGGGTGTTGCCTCCAGGAGGCGCTTGTGTCGGTCCTATCCATGCGGCGAAAATGTAGTTTACAGACAGCGCGAAAGTGAATGCGATTGTGAGAATTAGGAATTTTGTGATTGTGGTTTTCATAATATTTAAGTTGAAAATCATTTTAGGCTCAAATGTTCTTCTACTCTAGTGAGTCTATTATCATACTTTGAAAGAATATGGTCCAAGTCATATTTCTTGGCCATCTCTCTATCCATTCTTTCCAAAACATTCTCAATATTCTCAAATCTTTCATCTACTTTTTCAAATTTCTCATTCACTTCAGATTTAAAGGAATTTAAA
>JBHHYD010000036.1:0-5618 GCA_046757385.1 Minisyncoccia bacterium
TTGCAAGAAACAAAGTATCAGAGACAGAGGTCAAAATCACAAACGCATCAAAACTTGAAATATCAGAGGGTAAAAAGCAAGGCAAAGTATACACTCACTATACCGGATACCCTGGAGGTCTAAGAGAAACAAAAATGGGAAAACTCATTGAGAAAAAAGGATACGGAGAAGTAATCAAAAAAGCAGTTTACGGGATGCTTCCGGGGAACAAACTAAGAAGCGAGATGATGAAGCATTTAACTATAGAAGAATAATATGACGACAGCAGAAAAACAAACCAGCCCAAGGCTGGTCAGCCCTGGGCTGAAAATATCCAAGACTCATTATATTGAGGCAGTAGGCAGAAGAAAGTCTGCTATTGCTCGTGTGCGGATCTTCTCTTCTGACAAGTATTCGTTTGAAATAAACGAAAGAGCGCTGGACGACTATTTCCCGGTTGATGAATTACGCAGGACTGTAAGAAAGGTATTTGAATCAGTTAATATTCCTCAAAAATTTAAAGTATCTGTTCATATAAGCGGCGGCGGCGTGTCTTCACAGGCGGATGCTATCTCACTTGGCATAGCAATAGCACTTGAGAAGTTTGAACCAGAACTTCGAAGTACTCTCAAAAAGCAGGGTTTCCTGAAAAGAGATGCGAGAATAAAAGAGCGTAAAAAGCCGGGACTCAAAAAGGCGCGCAAAGCCGCCCAGTGGAGTAAGAGATAAGGACGCAAATTACAAATTACAAAACACAAATTACAAATCACTCTTGTGTTTAATATTTTGATTTATGAAAAGGGTTGACAAAAAAAGTAAAAAACAACATAATAAAAACATAGAAGATGATGTTATTTTTGAAGACGAAGAGGGTGGAGCTGAAACAATAAAGAAACTTCGTGAGAAACTAAAGAAGTGCACATCTGAAAAGCAGGAGTATCTTGACGGCTGGCAGAGGTCAAAAGCTGACTTTGTAAACGCTAAGAAAAAGGATGAAGAACTGCGGGCAGGTCTCGTAGCATTTGCAAAAGAAGGATTAATCCTTGATCTTCTTTCTTCAGTTGATAATTTTGAGATGGCCTTTGCAAATAAGGATGCATGGGAAAGTGTTGATAAAAACTGGAGAGTAGGAATAGAGCATATTCACTCCCAGCTTTTAAAGACTTTGGGAGAGCACGGGCTGGAGCAGTTTGATCCTTCAGGAGAGCAGTTTGACCCAAATCGTCACGATTCTGTTGAATCTGTAGTTACAGATAGAAAGGAGGATGACCACAAGATAGTGGAAGTCGTGCAGAAAGGATACATATTGGGTGGGAAAATCATCAGGCCTGCGAAAGTCAAAGTAGGAGAGTATAAATAATTTTCAATTTACAATTATCAATTTTCAAATAATAAAAAGTTATGTCAAAAATTTTAGGAATAGATTTAGGTACAACTAATTCAGCAATGGCAGTCGTTGAAGGCGGTGAGCCTAATATCATAGAAAACGCAGAAGGAGTGCGGACGACTCCTTCTATTGTTGCTATCTCAAAGACGAACGAACGCCTTGCAGGGCTACTTGCAAAAAGACAGGCAGTTACAAACCCAAAGAACACTATCTTTGGGATAAAGCGCTACATTGGGCATAGATTCGATGATGCAGAAATACAAAAAGATGAAAAAACTGTACCTTTTGAAATATCAAAAGGTGCTGATGGTGGAGTGACTGTGAGATTGGGGGATAAAGACTACAGGCCGGAAGAAGTTTCTGCGATGATACTGCAGAAGATGAAAAACGACGCAGAAGCGCGCTTGGGAGAAAAGATCACAGAAGCGGTGATCACAGTCCCTGCGTATTTTAATGATTCACAAAGAAAGGCTACAAAGGACGCAGGTAAGATCGCAGGTCTTGATGTAAAGCGGATCATAAACGAGCCGACGGCAGCCGCTCTTGCTTACGGCTTTTCAAAAAAGAAAGATGAGAAAATAGTCGTCTTTGACCTTGGTGGAGGTACGTTTGATGTATCAGTTCTTGAAGTTGGAGACGATGTGATTGAAGTTAAATCAACAGATGGCGACTCACACATGGGAGGGCGAGATCTTGACCAAAAGATAATCAAATGGATTGCAGAAGAGTTTAAGAAAGAGAGCGGTATAGATGTTTCAACTGATCCGCTTGCAATTCAACGGCTTGATGAAGCGGCAGAAAAGGCAAAGCACGAACTTTCTTCAACTACAGAGACTGAAATAAACATTCCATTCATCACTTCAGATGCTTCTGGGCCAAAGCACCTGCTTCTTAAGATGACTCGCGCAACCTTAGAAGAGCTTGCAAGAGAATATATTGACCGTTCAATTGAGATAACAAAAAAAGCGATTGAAGCATCGCCTTTTGAAATAAAAGATATAAATGAAATTATTTTAGTTGGAGGACAGACAAGGATGCCGGCTTTACAGAAAGCTGTTAAAGAGCTTTTCGGCAAAGAGCCGAACAAATCAATCAATCCTGATGAAGTTGTAGCACTTGGCGCTGCGATTCAGGCGGGGATTATGCAGGGAGATGTGAAGGATGTACTCTTGCTTGATGTGATTCCACTTTCTCTTGGTATTGAAACATTGGGGTCAGTTTCAACAAAGCTTATTGAGAAGAACTCAACTATTCCGACATCAAAGTCGCAGACTTTCTCAACTGCAGCTGACAACCAGACATCTGTGGAGATCCACGTTGTTCAGGGTGAGCGTTCAATGGCATCTGACAACAAATCTTTAGGTAAATTTATATTAGACGGTATCCCGCCTGCACAAAGAGGAGTTCCTCAAGTAGAAGTCTCATTTGATGTTGATGCAAACGGTATCTTAAATGTAAAAGCAAAAGATAAAGCTTCAGGCAAGGAGCAGTCAATCAAGATTGAAGCAAGTTCGGGACTCTCTGAAGAAGATGTTGAGAAGATGAAGAAAGATGCAGAGGTCCACGCTGGCGAGGACGCAAAGAAAAAGGAGGCAGTAGATGCGCGAAATCTATCAGAGCAGCTTATCTATACAGCAGAGAAGGCGATTAAAGACGCGGGTGACAAGGTTTCTGATGATATTAAAACTTCTGTGCAGGGCAAGATTGATGAGCTTAAAAAGGTAAAAGATGGACAGGATACACAGGCTGTAAAGACTGCTACAGAAGAACTTTCAAAGGAAATGCAAAAGATAGGCGAAGCAATGGCAAAGGCACAGCCGCAAGCAGGAGAACAAACTGCATCCAAAGAAAGTGAAGATAAAGGGAATGTAAGAGATGCAGAATTTGAGGAGAAAAAGGAGGACAAAAAAGATGAAGACAAAAAAGACGACTCAAATCCTGAACAAAATTCATAATTAAACTCAAAAAACGAACGCCTCAACCGGTTGAGCCGTTCGTTTTTTGTGCTTGATTTTTGTTTGGAAATTATGTAATATAACAATTAATATATGTCCAAGGACTACTATCAAATTTTGGGAATAGACAAGAAGGCAAGCGCCGATGAGGTGAAGAAGGCGTTCAGAAAGCTTGCGCATAAATACCATCCCGACAAAGGAGACGGAGACGAAGCTAAGTTCAAAGAAATTAGTGAGGCGTACGGCGTGCTTTCAAACGAAAAGAAAAGACAAGAGTACGATGCATACGGAAGAGTCTTCAACGAAAGCGCAGGTGCAGGTCAAGGCGCAGGCTTCGGCGGTTTTGGTGCGCAAGGTTTTGATTTTTCGGGGTTCACTGATCAGGATTTTGATATGGGTGATATATTCGGCGGGCTTGGTGATATCTTCGGAGGACGAGGAAGACAAAAGCAAAAAAGAGGAAGGGATATCTCAATTGACCTTGAAGTGCCGTTTCGTGATGCGGTATTCGGGACGGAGCGCAAAGTGCTTTTAACAAAAGTATCAGAGTGTAAAGACTGTAATGGAAGCGGTGGGGAGAAAGATACAGAGATGGATACATGCAAAAACTGCAACGGCAAAGGAAAGATTCACGAAACTAAAAACTCAATCTTGGGAACTATAACATCTGTCCGCGGATGCGAGAATTGCCACGGCACAGGTCAAGTTCCAAAAGTAAAATGTAAGGCCTGCCGCGGACTTGGGGTATTGAGAAAAGAAGAGGAGATCAGGATTACAATACCTGCAGGAGTAGACAATGGCGAGATGATAAGGCTCTCTGGAGGTGGTGAGGCAGTTGCAGGCGGTGCTCCTGGAGATTTATATATAAAGCTTCATGTAAGTCCTGATACAGTGTTTCAAAAAGACGGAAGTAATCTGACTACAACACTCAACATAAAACTCTCTGACGCGCTTTTAGGAAGCACATATACTCTGAAAACTTTAGATGGTGATATTGATATAAAGGTGCCGGCAGGGGTCTCATTTGCAGAGACGCTTCGTGTATCCGGCAAAGGCGTGCCGACAGGGAAAGGGAAACGCGGTGACCTTCTGGTAAAGATAAACATCACTCTTCCAAACAAACTTTCAAAAAGTGCAAAGAAACTCGTAGACGAGATGAAAAAAGAAGGAATTTAATCAACATTTTGTTTTTGCAAAGAGGATTTGAGCATTGTAAAATTATTAAATGGCTGCAGTACAAAATTTATTTGCAAGTTCAACTGATAATGCAATAACAACTATTGCAAGTTTATCGCTTGATACGATTATTCTTGCGATAATCTTTATCGCGCTTTTTACTTATGGACTAAAGTACGGCAAACGCAGGATCATATCACTTATTATCTCTCTTTATATTTCAATACCGATAATCTCATTCTTCCCATATCTGCAGAAAGTTTTGTTCTTAGGGGAAACAGTGGACAAAATGCTTTATATGCAAATCATACTTTTCTTCCTAATGGTTGTACTTATAAATATTTTGATAGACAGAGTTATAAGCTGGGAGCTTGGAGAGAGGGGTGTCAGGAAACTTGTAGAGCTAGGCGCGCTCGCCATTGCCTCCGGCGGACTGCTTGTATCAATCTCATATCATATTATCCCAATCACTGCCCTACATGATTTTGCGCCCCCTATAGATTCAATATTTGCATCTGGGACAGTCTTCTTCTGGTGGCTTGTTATACCGCTCGCAGTTCTTCTCTTTACAGTAAGACGATGATGTGGTATATTATTGAACAATATGCAAAACGATCAATATAAACCAATTGTAGTTGAAAAAGACAAGATTAAAGATTCATTAAAGTCAGAAAAACAGCCGATTTTTATAGATGCATTTGAGCGACAACTTAAAGAGCTATTTTTTATTGAAAATACAGAATTTATAGGACAGGATAAAGACGAAACATACAAAACAGAAGAATTTAAGAAATTTGCAAAAGAAAAAGAAAATGATTTTAAATATTTTTATTATTCGTGGAATAACCATTTGGTTAAATGCATTGAAAAGGATTATTATCTTAAACTCAAAACAAACAGAAATCAGGATCTGATAACAGCAGATGAGCAGAAGAAACTTGCTGATTATAAAGTTGGTGTGTTTGGTATGAGCGTTGGAAGCAATATTGCTTTTGTATTAACCCATGCAGGGATCTCAAATGATATAACATTGGCAGATTTTGACGAGCTTGATACAACAAACCTAAACAGGATATTGGCGGGTGTTCATCAAATTGGCGTTAACAAAACAATAGTTGCTT
>JBHHYD010000037.1:0-5382 GCA_046757385.1 Minisyncoccia bacterium
ATTTGATTGTAATAGTTGGGGATATTACAAAACAAAACCCGCCCCGACGTAAGTCGGGGCGGGTTTTGAAATTAAAATCAATTCACAGTGAGTTTTATTGAGTGCTCATTCGGCTTTGTATTTTGTGTGCGAGGATGTTTTTCACCGCATCTCTCATTGTCCAAACTACAAGCGCTACGACTCCAAAAACAATAAACTGTACTGTGATTTCTGTATTAACTACTGCTTGCAGTGAAAAGTTATACAATCCTGAAAGATTACTGAAATCAGGCATATTCTCTGCTACTGCGGCGACATGTATAAATGTCTTGATACCGAAGAGAAGCGCTACTGCCACATAAATCTTAAATGCAGTTCTGCTAAGAACCCTCTTAAGAGCATACACTGCGTAAACCCTCCTCATTATTCTTTTTTTCAAAATATTGCTCATAATTGACCTTTTAGCTTGTACTTTTCTTATAACTCTTTTAATTGCCAATGGTTGCATTAACCTTTTTAAATTCCTTTTTAGCGCGATGAACCCTTGTTTTTATTGCTCCAACCGATACCCCTTCAATCTTTGCAATCTCCTCCTGAGGTCTTCCCTCTAAGAAATGAAGCCGCAGCACCTTGCTTAAATGATCCGGCATCCTTGAGAGTACGGATATCACGTAATCCTTCATTTCTCCTTTCTCAAACTGCTGTGTTTTGTTGTCGGCCATCACTTCATACCACTCGGGATCCGGATTAAACACAGCGCCTCTGTGCTTCTTCATTTTCTGGTATCGGGTAAAAGCAGTGTTCAAAAGTATTTTATAACCCCATGACTTGAAAGACGCACCCTCCTGCACCTGAAATTTATCGGCATATCTGTAAATTTTTGTAAATGCCTCCTGAACGATATCTTCCGCATCTTCCTTATTGTGAAGCACAGATTCCGCTTTTCTTAAGAAAGCATCCTGATATCTGTCCAGCAAAATGCCAAAAAGATACGGCTGCTTCTGTGAAAGCGCCAAGATTTCTTCATCGCTTTTTTCCATATTTAAATTGTCTTCCAATTTATCCCCCATTGCGCCCATTATATCGATCTGTCTGTTTTTTGCAACAGACAAAAAATAAAAAAGTTACGATAAATTTATTGTATTACGTAAGGCAAGAGTGCCATGAACCGTGCTCTTTTTATTGCAACAGCAAGTTTGCGCTGATCCTGTGCAGTTATGCCGGATGCTTTTCTTTGAGTAATCCTTCCGTGAGCTTTGAGAAACTTCTTAAGAAGTTCTACGTCTTTGTAGTCAATATGTTTTATATTATTTGCTGAAAAAAAGTTTTGCATTTTGAAAATTGGTAATTGAAAATTGAAAATTAAAATGGTATATCTTCTGGTTTTATGTCTTCTTGCGGATATTCTATATCATTTGCTTTGCTATCGCTTTTTGCAGGTGCAGATTGAGATGCGTTTGTTCCACTTGCGCCAGAACCTCCACTCCTTGGACCAAACTGCACACGGTCAGCAACAATCTCTGTACGATACTTTTTAATCCCGTCGCTCTCCCAGCTTCTTGTCTGCATCCTGCCTTCTACAAGAGCAGAGCTTCCTTTTTTCAAATATTGTGCGGAAGTTTCTGCTTGCCTGCCAAAAACCACAATATTATGAAACTCGGGAACTTCCTGCTTTGCGCCGTCTTTATCTTTCCATACGCGGTTTGTCGCAATTGAAAAAGTTGTAACCTGCGTGCCGGAAGGGAGAGACCTTAGTTCAGGGTCTCTCGTTAAATTGCCATATACTAATGCTTTGTTTAAATACATATAAATTTATATTACTACTCTACAATTAATTCTTCAATAGTTTTATCAAGTTCTGCGGCGGTCATTTTCGGTCCTTCTTTCTTCTCCTTCTCTTCGGTTTTGAGAATCGGTTTTCGTTTTATCTGCTTTGGAGTATCTTCTTTTGCAGTTAGTACACTCTTTGGAGCAAGAGTTGATTCTTTAACAGTTTTTATAATAAGATATCGAAGAATATTTTTGTTCTTGTCCACTTCTTCCTTCACGTTCATGATATTTTCTGTCTTCATTTCAAATTTCATCCAGCCAAAAAAAGCCGAATTAAATTTGCGCCGTTTGCCGTCAATATCTTTTGCTATTGTGTAAGCAAGAGCTATTTTCTTTGGGAGTTCATCTCCGATAAAAGTACCCCCATTTTTTTCAATGAGAGCTTTTATAGAATCAACTTCTACGGCAAGATCCGCCTCTTCAATACTGGGAACAATATGAAAACCAAGCTCATAGACTTGTGTCTCACCCTCTTCAATTGAATCTTCTTCTTTTATAATTTCTTCTGCCATGTAGAGTGCATCATAGCATATAGCTAATCGCTCCTCAAGGTCTCACCTCCCCAGACTTCTTTACGCGAACCTGCCTGCCCTGCCTGCCGGCAGGCACGGCGGCAGGCAGGGAAAGACCTTTCCCCGCGGTAAATACTCTAAAAGCATTGCTTACAAGTGTTTCAGCCATCACATCTTCATTCTCACCTCTTATTTGAGCTATTCTTTTTGCAACTTCTTTTACATATATTGGCTCACACCTCTCGCCTCTGTGCGGCACCGGAGCCACAAATGGACAGTCAGTTTCAGCCATTATTCCTTCAAGCGGCGCGTATTTGATTATTTCATCATAAGCATTTGCAAAAGTTATTACGCCTGTGAAAGATAAAGTAAAACCAATATTTAAAAACTTTTTTGCAATTTCTAAACTCCCCGCAAAAAAGTGTGCATTGCCTCGGAGTTTCTCTCCACAAGTCTTGTGATATGAACTTAAAATCTCAAGACCGTCCTCATATGCGTCCATTGTTTTCCCAGATGGTCTGAAGTGAAGCATAAGCGGCAAATCATTTTCAAGCGCAAACTCAATCTGACTTACAAAATTTTCTTTTTGTTGCTTCCTAATTCCTGATTCATCATTCCTAATTCGATAGTAGTCTAATCCACACTCGCCTACTGCAACGACTTTTTTGTTTTTCACAAGCCCATTGTAATCTTCTGCATTAAAAGTACCCAAGGCCTTGCCTTGGGTACTTTCTGGATGCAATCCAATAGTTGCAAAAATATTTTCATGTTTGTCTGCTAAATCAACAACTTCCTTTGAAGTTTTCAAATCAGTTCCCACAGTAATAACCCATACTCTCTCCTTGTGCATTCTTTTTATGACTTCATCTCTATCTTCATCAAAATGTGAGAAATTAATATGAGAATGTATATCAAAATATTTTGGTTTCATAAATCCCATTGTAACAAAAAAGAGCTTTTGATTAAATTAATAATCAAAAGCCCCTGAGTAATTGTAACTTAAATTCTTATGATTTGTATTTATTATGCCAAGACGGAAAATAAGCTTCAATTCCAATAGAAAAACGTTCGGCTAATTCCTTTAGAAGTTCACATTCCTCCCCACTGAATATTTCTCCAACATCTTTTTCTGTAAGTGCTTCTGTTATCTCATACACCTCTAAATCAATTGTCGATACGAAGCTTGAGCCTGTAAGCCTGTCAATGGCCTCAAAAACAGAATCACTATATGGGTAACATGAAGTAGTATCAAAGACTAAAACCTCAAGTAGGTCTTTGAACTTATTTTCTTGTGACATTTTATAAAAGAACTTACAAATTTCCGCTTTGTTCGCTTTAAGTCGCAAGCCGGCTTCCAAAAAAGAAAAAGTATAAACTATTACATCTGATGAGACTCTTATTGCTTCCATTTCTTACCCTCCTTTAAATTTATTTTCTCAAATTAAATCGTATGGTATACGAACTCGTGAAAATTCATACGAATTTTCACATATGAGACTGTACTTAACTGTACCTATATCAACTTTATGTTTCTTTCGCATTTTACCTGCCCAAGATTTAGCTCTGCGCTTTACCTCAATTTCAACACTATGTTTATTTTTTGATATTAAAGAAACCTTCCTCCTCTGAACTTCCGGTTTATCAATATAAAATATCATTAAGACTTTCCATTTTTTATTATTTATCCTATTTTTCTTCATAGTTACACCATTTCCTTTCACGTTTCAAAGTTCTAAAATTTCTAGCATAAGTTGTAACATACACAGCTGTAATCAGCAACTAATTCATAAAAAAAGAGCTTCTGATTAAATTAATAATCAAAAGCTCCTGAGTAATTGAATAATTCAATTTGGCTATCGCATAGCTAAATTATTTTCTCTCATTTCTTTTGGTTTTATACTTTCAGAGCCCATACGACAAAGTTCGCAGTCATCTTTATCCCATTCATTAAATGAATTGACTGAATAAAGAGAGACTATATCAAATACAAAACCTTTATTTGTCTGTATCTGGTTTAATCCACCACGATTTACTATCGTAAGAACAAATGGAACTACTGTTCCAGAGGAATTACCTTCATACAACGCGTTCACAGATTCATTGAGCGCAGTTCCTTTTGTACATATATCTTCCACAAAAAGAAGTGTGTCATTGAGCTTCAATACTGAATTCATTACGATATTGCCGTCCTGTTTAATGAGATCCATTTTTCTTGCCTTAAAAATATCAGACACGTTCTCTCCAAGTAATTTGGCGCCATTTGGTATGCCGGCAACACAATTTGGACTGTCCCAATTTAAATTAGCTGTTACTTTATCAACTCTTTGATATTTATTTACTAATTGTCTTGCAATTATCCTTCTTAGATTTTCATACTGAAGCACAGTAGAAGAATCAATAAATGAATCGCTATGAATCCCCGATTTTAATTCAAAATGATGTCCAGGATTACCATTCTCAAGCGCACCATAATCAAATTCTAAATAACCATCCAGCTCTTTTAATATATGAAACATTTCTTCTTTTGATAATTCCCAATCAACAGTAGCATATTTAATAGCAATAATCTCATCTTTACTCATCTCAAGTATATTCAATTTTATCTCCTCTCTTTTTTCAAAAAACTACAAAAAATAAAATTTTCTGATAGAAGAATATCAATATGACAGATTATTGTCAAATAAAAGAGCCGATTTCTCGGCTCTTTGTTTTTATGAACTATACTGTTTTAAAAGTTTTATTGGTATATATCCATCTTTTATAAACTTGGTCTTTGGAAATTCGTACTGATTATAATCAACTTGATCTGGTGTTATTAACATATATTTAACTTTTTTGTAAGATATTTCCTTGGCAAAGTTAATATATTTTTCATAATTATCAAGGATTTCTTTTTCATAATACATAAGCGGACAACAAAAACCCCCTTTAGAATCTTCTGCAAAACACCAGCCAAATATGCTATTTCCACAAGGCATTGGCTCACCGCATGTAAAGCATCCTGATTTATTTTGATGCATCATAAAACATTTTGGAAATTCTATGATAGGCAACCCTGTAT
>JBHHYD010000038.1:0-5142 GCA_046757385.1 Minisyncoccia bacterium
ATACATGCTTTTATAAACGCTGTAAAAAGCGGATGTGGAGACAGAGGTCTTGCTTGAAATTCCGGATGAAACTGCGTTGCAAGGAAAAAAGGGTGTTTGTCTTTTGAGAGTTCTGCAATCTCCATGAGCTTTTTGTCAGGAGAAACTCCAGAAAATACCAAACCTCCTCGGCTTAATTTTTCAATATATTTTGGATTAACCTCATAACGATGCCTGTGTCTTTCTGAGATTTTATTTGTGCTATAAGCCTTCTGCGCAATAGTGTCTTTTTTCAAATTCGCAGAATAAACACCAAGACGCATCGTGCCGCCATAATTATTCTTAGCCAGTTTCTCTTTCTGCTCTTCCATTACATCAATAACTTTATGTTTTGCATCTGAATCTATTTCTCCCGTATTTGCGTCTTTAAGTTTTAAAACATTTCTTGCATATTCAATGACAACAAGCTGCATTCCATAGCAAAGCCCGAAATATGGAATCTTATTCTCACGCGCATATTTTATAACTTTGAGCTTGCCCTCAATTCCCTTCTCCCCAAATCCTCCGGGGGTCAAAATACCGTCATATTCTCCTAATGTTTTTACTTTAGTTGCATCTTTGTCTAAATCTTTTGAATTAACCCAATGGATAATCGGCTTTACACCAAGCTGGTACGAAGAGAACTTGATTGCTTCAATTACAGAAAGATATGCATCGGAAAGCACAAAATTTCCTGTGTCAAAATATTTTCCAACGATTGCGATGTTGACGCTTTTCTTGCCGTTACGAGCTTTTTTGCTTTTTCTTGTAAAGTTCTGCCACTTTCTAAGATCCGTTTTTCTTTTTTTAGAATTATCGCCCAATAGTCCGAGGACATTCTCGCCAAGGTTGTCTTTTTCAAAATTAACAGGAACATCATAAATGCTCTCAATGTCCGGCGCTGAAATAACAAGGCTAGCAGGAACATTGCATGATGTTGCGATTTTTTCTTTTCTTTTTCTATCAAGCGCACATTCGCTCCGCGCAATTATGATATCAGGCTGGACGCCATAAGAATTCAAAGTACGTACTGCATTTTGTGTTGGCCGAGTCTTCATCTCGCCAAGCTTCCCCGGAATCGGCAGATAACTCATCATTACAAAAAGCACATTATCTGGATTTTTTACCTTAAGTACGCGCGCCGCCTCAATAAACATAATGTTCTGGTAGTCGCCGATTGTGCCTCCTATCTCGATCACTGAGATATTTGATCCATTCGTGGCGGCGGCGCGCGCTATTCGATGCAAGATTTCGTCCCTTATATGAGGGATAGCTTCAACGCATTTGCCTTTGTAGTTTAAATTACGCTCTTTTTCAATCACGCTTTTATAAACCATTCCGCTTGTGATGTAGTCTTCTTGTTTTAAAGAACGGCCGAGAAATCTCTCATAATTGCCCATATCCTGATCACATTCAAGACCGCTTTCAAGGACAAAGACCTCTCCGTGCTCAGTCGGATTCATGTTTCCGGCATCAACATTAAGATACGGGTCAATCTTTATAAGATTGACCTTGTGGCCTCTGCCTTGGAGGATTTTGCCGATTGAGGAGGAAGCGATGCCTTTACCGACGCCTGACATTACACCGCCGACAACAAATATATATTTGTGATCTTGTTTTTTCATTTCCTCAAATATTTTCTGACGGCAAGATAGCTGGATACAGCTCCCAAGAGTATCCCAGAGCCTAGAATTATGAAGAATATTTTTGAGAATTTGTCTATATAGTAATCAAACAAATTTATGTCACTAAAGAAATTTTCTGTAAGAGGTCCGAGCCATATGGTGAGCGGATAGAAAAGTATAAGAGTAATTAAAGCCGAAACTATTCCATACATTATACCTTCAAAAACAAAAGGTCCGCGAATATATGAATTGCTTGCGCCAACCAGCTTCATCACGGAGATCTCATCTTTTGAAGTATAGATTGCGAGCCGTATTGTATTGAAAGTTATGATAATTGAAGCAATTACAAGTATTGCAATTATGATAAGGCTAAACGTTTCTGATGAATCAATAATTTCACTAAGTTTGTCAATTGCGTTTTTATTTTGGAAATAGTTTACTTTATCTATTATCGGAGTATCGTCAGTTGTCGAAAGCGCGCTTTCACCCCCCAAAAACTCGGCGATGCCTTCATACTGCGATGTTTCTTTTGCTTTGATATTTAGATTCGCGCCAAGCGGATTCTCACCAAGTTCATCAAGCGCCTGAAGAGTCAGCTGATCATTCTCGTGTCGAGCGCGAAATCGCGACAACGCCTCGTCCCGCGATACATACTCAACTGTAGCGACTTCAGGAAGTGATTCAAGCGAGCGTTTGAGGGACAAAATATCTTCTTCCGGCGCTTCCGTCACAAAATATACATTTATATCAACCTTGTTTCGTATTTGATTAAGCGATGCATCAAGGGTCGCGCCTACAAAAAGGATTGAACCAAGTACAAAAAGAGTCATTGTCATCACAAGAATTGACGCAAAAGAAACAACGCTGTTTCTCCAAAAACTTACAAATCCTGATTTTATTATTCTTTTTACATTAACCCAAATCACAATATATTTTACTAATTAAATTATAGCGCGTATTTTCCTTTTTTGTCATCACGTACTACTCTGCCGTTATCCATAGTTATTACTCTGCCGCCGACTGAATCAACAACCCCCTTATTATGAGTTGTCAGAACTACCATTGTTCCAAGGTCATTAATTTTTTTGAGAATCTGAACAATCTCATATGTGTTTATCGGATCAAGGTTTCCTGTCGGCTCGTCCGCTATCACAATGTCCGGCTGATTTACAATCGCGCGAGCGATCGCAACTCTTTGTCTTTCTCCTCCGGAGAGCTCGCGAGGAAAGTTCCACATCTTGTCCCCCAAATCAACGAGCTCTAGTACATGAGGAACATCTGAATGTATCTCCTCGTCAGTTCTGCCGGCAGCTTCCATTGCAAATGCAATATTTTCGTAAGCTGTCTTGTTCGGAAGAAGTCTGAAATCTTGAAACACCGTCCCTATGCGTCTTCTGAAATTATTGAGGTCTAATTTGGAAAGACCATGTATATCGGTTGATTCAAAAAAAACTCCACCTTGGGACGGCCGCTCTTCTGCAAGAAGCATCTTAAGAAGCGTTGTCTTTCCGGCGCCGGAGTGTCCAACTATTGATACGAATTCTTTTGGGGCAATTGAGAGAGTCACTTTATCAAGTGCCGCTTGCCCGCCATTATAGAGTTTTGAAACTTGGTCAAAATAAATCATTTCCTATACATTTTACTCTAAATTCTTCTCGGCGTCTATAAATTCATCTATATCTCCATCTAACACTTTCTCTACATCACGAATTTCCACATCAGTCCTGTGGTCTTTCACCATCTTGTAAGGATGCAGGACATACGAGCGGATCTGACTCCCCCACTCAATACTCGTTGTTTTGCTTACTGAAAGCCCCTTTTCTTGCCGTTTACGATCTTCCTCCTGCTTCTTAAATAGCTTGCCCTTAAGAAGCTCTAACGCCTTTTCTTTATTCTGCGCCTGTGAGCGCTCCGACTCCATGTGAACTGATATACCCGTTTCTTTATGCACTATACGCACCGCTGTCTCGCGTTTGTTTACATTCTGCCCACCAGGCCCGCTTGAGCGGGCGAACCCTATCTCAATATCATCCTCTGGGATTTTAAAGTCTGCAATTTCCCCAAGCTTTGGCACCACTTCAACCATTGAGAAACTGGTATGCCTGAGCTTCTTTGCATTGAAAGGAGAAATGCGAACCAAACGATGCACTCCTGACTCATTCTTCAGGACTCCATAAGAACCTTTTCCAATTATTTCAAAAGTAATGTTTCTGTATCCTCCATGGTCATTTTCATTTTTATGCAATATATAAATCTGCCAATTCTTGTTTTCAATAAATTTTCTATACATATTAAAAAGCATCGCAGAAAAGTCTTCTGCATCATCCCCGCCTGCTCCTGAGAAAATTGTTATGACAGCGTTTGAACTACTGTATTTGCTTTTGCCTTCCGCTTCAGCTTTTAGTTCTCCAAGTTGTTTTATTATTCCCTGCGCTCTTTCTTTGTCATTCCAAAAATCAGGCGCCTGCATTTGCTCCTCCAAATCTTTAATTTTTTCCTGCCTGCCGGCAGGCAGAGTTTTTATATCTTCTTTTCTCATAGAGCCCCTTACCAGAATCGAACTGATGTATGTGGTTTACGATACCACTGTTCTACCACTGAACTAAAGGGGCATACGGAGCCGGAGGAGAGAATCGAACTCTCGACCTCCATCTTACCAAGATGGCGTTCTACCACTGAACTACCCCGGCAGTTGATAATGCAAAGTATATCGCAATTTCTCAGTTTTTGGTATGGTATAGTTTATATATCATTATGACGCCAAATCTAAAAACATGGGTTGAAATCGACAAGAAAGCAGCGCTTTCTAACGTTAAAACTATTCGCTCGATCTTGAAGAAAAAGACTAAGATTTATGCCGTAGTTAAATCAAATGCGTACGGCCATGGACTTCGCGAATTCTCGCTTATTGTAAATAATAAAGTTGACGGTTTTTGTGTTGACAGTGTTTATGAGGGAGAAACCTTGAGAGACATTGGTATAAAAAAACCAATTCTTGTATTAGGGCCCACTCTTTCAAAGACAGAGATAAAACTCGCTGCAGAAAATAACATAGAGATCACTGTCTCAACATTTGAATCACTCAAACAAATTACTCAAACAAAACAATCCCCTAATTTTCATATAAAAGTTGACACGGGAATGCACAGACAGGGATTCTTCGTAAAAGATTTGAAGAAAGTTGTAAGTTTTGTAAAAAGAAATAGGCTGTCAGATAATCTCAAAGGAGTATATACACATTTTGCATCTGCAAAAGATGTAGGCTATCCGGATTATACAAACGGTCAGATAGAGGAATTTAAATATGCAAAAAAAATATTTGAAAAAGTAGGTGTTAAGAAAATTATCTTTCATGCATCTGCTACAGGCGGAACAATACTCTATCCGCAGACGCACTTCGATATGGTGCGAATCGGTATTGGGCTCTACGGCTACTGGCCGAGTTAAGAAAGTAAAACTCAGCATTCTTTAATAAACAAAAAAGAGCTCGCTCTGGTGC
>JBHHYD010000039.1:0-4999 GCA_046757385.1 Minisyncoccia bacterium
TGTGTATTTGTCGTCACGTTAAGCGAGCTCATCTGTGCTGTAACAGTACTTTGCTCATTTTGAGCCAATTTAAGAGATCTGTCAGACCCATTCAATACACCGCTCTGCAATAATGTGGAAAAATTATCATCAAGTGGATTAAGACCTTCAAGTGAAGTCGTGTTTGAAATTTTGCTTCGAAGTGTGCTAAGTGTCGTTAAATTTTGAACGGATGAAACAATATCATCTGTAATTGCTGTTTTTATAAAGGTAATTTGAGTCGCAATTGTGGATGTTACATTGTTTATTCTTTGCTCAGCAATTATTTTATCTGCCGAACTTAAACTTCCTCCGAGTTTCTCAGTGTAACACTCACTAAGAGTAGACAGGAGACTTTCTGACGCAAGTACTGCATTGACAGTACCTTGTTTTATATTTTTATAATCTGTCTCACTTTGTATTTGTAAGTCAATTTCGTTGACAAATTTATCTTTCACGGCTTTTAATATATCCGCATTGTTTGTATCGCCACTTCCAAGTAAGTTTGTATAAGATGGTTTTAAACCCCTGAGGCCACCCGAAGCACCGCCGATAATTTTATTAATAAGCTGTCTCAATAGCGCCGATATAACTTCATCCATTTCATCTGCAACCTCAAGTCTGCGTTGACCGGAAAAATAAGCATTGTTCAATTTTTCTTCCACAAGACTTCCAGGTGTAACTATCTCGCAAACTTCGCGTGAGGGAGAGCTTCCATCTGGACCAGGCGGACCTGCCACGGGAATTTTCTGACATTTCTTCTGTGATAGAAAACCATTAGCCCAATTCAGAAGCTGTGTTTGCTCCTGCTGTGTACCGGCAATTCTCTGATCAAGTTCTGACGCCGTCATAAGATACAGCCCATAAGGATTATTCTGCGGTTTGGTTGTAAGCTCAAACCACCCTGCCCATCCACCTTGAGAGAAATCGCCATTTATGAAATCATCCATATTTGTCACGATGTCAGATAGAGTACACCTGACTTCTCGTTCAAACTGACCTTGAGGAAGAGCCAGGGCTATCTTAATATCTAATTTCCAAGGGCTGCACAATGCCTCAAGAGCTGTGCCTTCTATAAAGTTTGCCGTCTCGGCATCGGCAATGTCAAGAAGAAAACCTCGAAGATTGGTTATATACATAGGATTACCTTGAAAACCGGAATTAATCCAATTAATCGTGCTTCTTGTTATTCCTTCAATAAAAGTATTGGCAATTGACCATGCAAGCGCATCCATACTTTTTCCTCCTGTTAGCGCTGATATTGCATTTGTATTCGCATTGGCGCCTGTTCCTCCACCGGTTAATGCAGATATCGCAGAACTTACAGCGCTTGTTCTTTTACTTCCGCTATTACCAGTGGTTACTGGTCTTACTTCTTTATTTACCAATTCGCTAAGCAGATTTGATGTAAGAGTGTTCTTGACCAGATTGTCAGAATCTAAAACCGGCACGGTGGCGTTCGCTGTTTTAACATACAAAAGCAATGTAATCGGTAAAATTACAAGTAGTATTATTGGCATCAAAATTAGTATTTTTTTCTGAAATAACAATTTCATTGTCATATAAGTCCTGTTAATATTATTCCTGTTTCTTCACTGCTAAACACAATATCTTTATCCTTGAAATAAAGTTCCATATTATTAAATGCTTCAGTTAGTAATATGGCGCCCTTTCTGTGTTCTTCAAGACCAGCCATTGCTCGTACTGGATCATCATATATGACACGCATATTTTCAATAGACGAAATAATTAACGCAATACCTTGAACAAAGGTTAAGTGTTCTTCTGTTGCGTCTATTGGTACGACAACAACTAAAGCATCTTTAAGTATGTCTTTGTAACCGTTTATTATTAAATCCAATTTCTTGATTTCATCTTTATCGTCATTTGTAAGCGAGCGATTGAAAATCGTTAATTCATTGTCTGTTTTGAACGAATGTTTTAATATAATGTCTCCAAGTTTGTTTCCATAATTTTTCGTGAAAATTTTACTTGAATCATTGGAGACAGATATATCAGAAATTGTATATTGCTTAACTTGAATTTCTAAATTAGAAATATCTTGTAATGCCGAGTTTATTAAATCACTTTTATCTTTTTCAGTTAACTGTTTGCTTGAGGAGCGTTTTAGAAGATAATTGCCAAAAAGATTCTGTGACAACTTTTCTGTCTCTGTAAAATTTTCGTCTAAAAAATCTTGTTGTCTTTGCTTTATAAAAACATCTTCTTGATATTCATCGTCCGGTCCTGTTAAGTTTGGATTTCTGCCAGCATCAACTTCGTCTCCATCTTTTGTTCCGTCTTCATCAGTATCTGGATTATTTGGGTCTGTATTCCACAACTCCTCTTCCCAATCCTTAAGACCATCATTATCAGTGTCTTTTTTATTTATATTATTAAGAACTTTTGTGTCTATATTTTTATTGCTTAACAGTAGTTCTTTACCCTCATAACGTGAACGATTTGGTTGGGACACTAAAAAGCCAATTGCCATCACTAAGAGCAATCCAAAAATCACAAGCCTTAGCTTTTTCCCCGATAAAATTTTCATTAAATTGTACTTAAATTGTATCAAATAAATGCAACAAAAACCTTTAAAATACTTTATCTTTGTGGATAATAACTTGCAATATATGAGGATTAGAAGTTAATATAAATATAAGTAATTTCTAATAAATTCAATGGGCGTAAAATCAATTTCTATTTTAATAATTATCGTTGCTATAGGCGTATTCTCTTGGTTTCTTCTAGCTTCTGAAAAAGAGTCTGCAATACCAAAAGAAATAGGTGTATTCCCGTCAACAAGCAGTACAAGAGATATCTCTGTACAAAAAAGCCCTGAAAATAAGCCACGGTTTACCACTCTGCCATTTCCAGAAAAACAAGTAACGAGGGCGCGAAGCTATACCATAGAAAAAGAATTGCCTGCTTTAAAGCCAAAAATCGCAAGTTTCCAAGAAATCGGCTCGGCTATTGAAAACACCGTTTCATACTTTTTTGACGATACCGAAAACCAATCTAAAACAGAAAACACAGCTCAGCCTGAACCAAAAAGATTAAGCTCAGCTGAAATTGAAAAACAGGTTTTTGAAACACTTTTCCCTGATTATGTAATTAACTTTTATACTGACTTACAGCAAGCTTATATTGATGACGGGTATGTTAGCAAAAACTACGAAAAAATTGAAAGTTTTGACTCTGAAGAAAAAATTTTTGCATTTGTCAATACAAGTATAGATATTGCAGAGGAACAAGGTTTTATATCAAAAAAAGAAGCACAAAAATCTAGAATTGGAGCAAATCAAATATTGAGGGCTATCTATGAAAGCGAAAAACTGCAATTACAAAAAGAATTAATTGGATCTGATTTTTACAACAGAATTTTTGCAAACAGATTAAACTATTTACACAGGTCCGTTGATAAAAAAATTGTAAGATTTTTAGAAATGATGAAAAATATTACTACCAAAGAAGTGTATGCGGCAGATTGTTACCGAAGCGGCGCCGCCTCTCCTGGAGGAACAAATAATTCACATGTGTGGTGTTGTAATTGTGGTGAGAACATGACAAGAAATGGACCTGTTTTTGTACAAGATTGCGGTACTCGGTGTAATTATAGAAACTATGGGTGTAAAAATGGACCAGGCGGTGGCTTTAGACCTGTAATCTGGGACCCATCTGGAATTTGTGGAGTAGGATAAAGAAAAACGGTCAACACTCGGTGTTGACCATTTTTAAATTTCTTGGACAAATTGTTTCCATTGCTCTAAAGATATATCTTCTGCGCGGGCTTTTTCATCAATACCGGCTTTAAAAAAAGCTTTTTTTAATTCTTCTTTCGACAACAACAACTTGGACGTCCAACGTCCAAGTTGAGATTTTTCTAAATTGCTGAGTAAAAATTTTCTTTTGTGCGCAAAGCCTGCTTTTACCACCTCAAAAAACCGCTTTTCCGAGTCATAAAAAGGGCTACCCTTTTCGTGAAAAGGGTAGCCCTTTTTATTGGCAGTAATAAAAAATGATTTGGAAATGTTATTTATAGAGAGAATTGCAGAGTCTACTTTGGGGGCGGGTGCGAAGCTCCCGCGCTTGACTGTCTGTATATATTTCGGCTCTCCGTATGCTTTAACACTTATTGACAAAACGCTTTCTTTCTTTTCTCTTGCAATCCTCTGCGCAACTTCTTTTTGCACAAGCAGAACCATTTGTGTTGGCTGAATATCTAATGAAAGCATTTTTCTTAAAAATTCCCCCGTTATGTAATACGGTATGTTTGCAACTATTTTATAACAAAATCTCTCCCCAAGATCGCACCTCTTCCGTCGCTCCACTCCGTTACGCTCCTCCTCGAG
This sequence comes from Minisyncoccia bacterium, assembly GCA_046757385.1. Classification (GTDB taxonomy): domain Bacteria; phylum Patescibacteriota; class Minisyncoccia; order Phycocordibacterales; family UBA2163; genus UBA2163. The sequence goes on from JBHHYD010000039.1 coordinate 4,371, forward strand.
GAACGACCTTTTTCCGAGATTTTCAAAATCAAAAGTTAGGATATCTCCGTGTATAAGAATTAATTTTCCATTTTCTATTTCCTCTGAAAATTCTTCTTTAAGAAATAGGATTAACTCATCATCTTTTTCAACAGAAATAACTTTCCCTGCTTTTTCAAGCAGAGCTTGTGTAAGAATCCCCTTTCCTGGGCCCACTTCTAAAACAATATCTTCTTGAGCAAGATTGGCTGTCTCAATAATTTTATCTACCACAGATTGCGATATTAAAAAATTCTGCCCCAGACTTTTTTTAGGTTTTTTGATCATGTTAATCAAAATCAATTATTTTTTCTCCGGAATTTTTAAGTTCTGCCTCTTCAAGAAGTTCTTCGTCAATATCCATTATAAACTCTGACGGCATATTCACTGTTTGCGAACCAAAAATTGTCCGTACCGATGCATACGAGAGATAAACTTTCTTCTTCGCGCGCGTAAGCGCAACATAAAACAATCTTCGCTCTTCTTCTTCATCTTTCGTATCATCAAACCCGCTATGCGGAAACAGTCCGTCTTCAAGCCCCACGATAAACACATACTCAAACTCCAAACCTTTTGACGCGTGCACTGTCATCAGGCGCACCGCATTTTTC
>JBHHYD010000040.1:0-4959 GCA_046757385.1 Minisyncoccia bacterium
AGAAGCACTCCTCCGTCCGTGAAGGTGGACGCTCCTGTTCCTCCGTTTGCAACTGTTAGGTCGGTGTCCAGTGTTAGCGCTCCTGTAATATGCGCTGCGCCTGAGACGTGAAGAGTTGAGTCTGGGTCTGCAGTGCCGATGCCCACCCTTCCCGCATCGGGGTCAACAACGAAGTCGGTGGAGTCTATGGTGAGTCCTCCTGCGAAGGTTGAGGTGGCAGATGCTCCGGTAACATTCACAAAGCTCGTCTGAAGATTGTCTGTTGTCAAATATGATGATCCCGTTCCAACCTGCAGTGTATCTCTAATATGCAGGTTGTTTTCAATGGTTGAAGTGCCTGTGCCCCCTACGTATAGCAGTTCTGATATGGAGAATTGCTCTGTAGGTGTTGTCGTTGAGACCCCTATATAGCCGTCTGATGTGATATGAAAGACCGTTGAGGTTGCGGTTGCCGTTGAAGTTGAGACGCTAAACAGTGGTGTGGTGCCTAAAGATGTAGCTGCAACCGAAAAACGCGCCCACGGGGATGAAGTCGAAATTCCGACATTACCTTCTCCGGTTAAAATGTTCTGATTGTTTGTTGTGTTGAGTGAAAGCGCGCTTTGTGTGTCGAGGAGATATGCGCCAGAAGTTGTCAGTTGTGTTCCTGTTGAAGTTGCGGTGCCTGCAATCCCAACCGATGTGCCGAGGTATGCACTTCTCCATGTCGCCCAAGGGGAAGTTGAACCGATGTCAATTGCATTATCTACTGTTGGGATGAGTGATGTACCGATACGGGAATTAAAATAAACAGCGTCCGTCGTCGTCGCATCCCCGAGTGTTACATCCCCGCTAAATGTCACAGAGCTTGTTGCAGTAATGCTTGATGCGGTTATGTCTCCGTCAAACACTGCATCGCCTGCAACTGAGAAAGTTGCAAACGGTGATGTCGTACCAATACCAACTCTGTCATTTGTAGAGTCAACATAGAGAGTGTTTGTATCTACCGTAAGGTCACCGTCTATAGTTGCAGATGATGCTGCAAGTCCATCTGATGCAGTTAAGAGTCCTGAGAATCCTCCTGTTGTACCGGAGAATGATGAAGCTGATATTGTTGAATCATGTATTGTTACACCTCCAAGGTCATCTATTTTGTTTGATTGGGAGATTACTTTGTAGGTATTTACAATGCTTCCTGCATTAGCTGATGTAAGAGAGTACATTTCAGCTTTCATCTTGTTTTCAGACTGGTTTATGGCTGTGTTTAACTCATCTTGTGTTATACCGCTTACTGCAAGTATTCTTTCTGTTTCAACAACACGCTCTATGACTGGCTGAGAGATAATGGTCTTCGGTCCTTCTGCCACTGCTTTTTTCTTGGCTAATTCTTTAGCCTCTTCTGCCAAAAGTCTGGTCTTTGCTTTTTCAAGCTCTTCTTCCGTGAGAATAGGTTTGTCATCCGCTTTTGGATATCTTTCAAACACAGACAGCGCCCCCTCTACTGCTTCATTTACAGAATTGTGAACTTTTTGCGCGGAGCGCAGTGCTGTACTTTTTATGGACGGGATTAACTTGTCAGCAAAGAAACTATTCGTCGTGTAATTTATTTTGCTTGCTGTCTCACCCAGTACTGATGTGAGTGTGTTTGCGAATAAATTTTCTGTGTTGCTGGCTGCAAATTGTTTTGCAGAACTTAGTCTTGAATATACTGAAAATCCAGTATCATTTACAAATCCAGCAAAGTTATTTTTTACTTTCGCCCATTCTTGTTTGTCGCCTTTCGCAAGAGGTTTTGTTTTATGCATTCCACTATAAATATTTGCGGCAATTGGTTCTGCAAATTCGCCTATATCAAATTCCGCAACCGCATCTAAACCAGAAACTACTGCGCCGGAGAACTTTCCTAAACTTGCTTTTGCGAAATCAGTGTTTTTTATAAAGTATCCACCGCTTACAACTGTAACTGCGACAACAACTGCAACTATCTTTTTTGCAAATTCGTATTTAAAAATCCGCGGAGCTTTTGAGATTCCAGAAACAATTGACCCGACCCTCTCTTTAATTTTTCTATCGTCCTTGGAATATCTATAATCCTGAACTCTCTTGCTTGAAAGCTTCTCGTGAAGTTGCTCTTTCTGCAGCCTATTATGTTCAACGAAGTCATTGAGAGACTCCTCTTCAACATACCAAGTTCGCCCTACTATTCTTCCAGAAACTTTCCCTTGACGCGCGAGACGAGCTACATAATCATTTGTGTAGCCTGAAATTTTCCCCGCAGTTTTCGAAGAAATATATTTTTTGTTGTTGAATAAAAATTCTTTGTCCATCCCGTACGAAATACACTCTGAGCTTTTACCGAAGTTATTACTAGAGTTAGAATTTTTATTTAAGTTGTTTCGTACGGGATCCATGTCCTTTAGAATGTCTTTTTGTTTTAGTCCGAATTATCTATATTTTACAACAAAAAACTCCTATAAAGGACATCTAAAAAACGGTGAAAATGTGGATAACTTTCGTCAATTCGCTCTGACGAAAGGTCTTTTAGATTCGTAGAGGAAAAATTGCAATTTCAGATGAAAAATCAAAAATTTGTTAAAATTTCAAGGTCCGACCTTGAATAAATAATTTTAAATATGTTAAACACTCGATGTCTAACATATTTGTTTTTTTATATCCTTTGTAGGGTCTAAGATATTGAATTTAAGCTTCTTAAACGGCTCAACACGTTGAGCTGTTCGAATATACAAGAATTAGGAAGAAAAGTATCTATTATTCTTCAATAATTGACTCAACACCGAGTGTTTCCGTTAAAAATATGTAAAATAATTAATATCTGTAGCTAAATATAGGCGCAACACTCGGTGTGAACACAAACAAAAAAAAGCAATTTAAGTTTAACTTAAATTTTATTAACATATGTAAAACAAAGACATTTCGTCTATATAATATACGACAATGTGTAAAACTTTGACGAACTGCCTTTATTTTTAGCTATATAGTTTGATTAACACAAAATAATGCCGTGATATTGATATTCAAGCGTTATATCTTTGTTTTTAAGCTATTCATAATTACTCTATAATCATATAGTTATCGCTGCATCTGGCTATCGCATAGCCAGATGTTAATGCATTAAAAAAACTCGTACCCATTTATTATCGGATACGAGTTTTTTTAATGCTAAACTACATACATCGTTATAAAAAACGCGTGACGGGCCATTTTGGGCTTCGTTTGATGAAGTTAAATAATATAAAATAGTTTATTACTTAAGATCTTACTTCCCTTTTCGTTTTGTTTTATATCATTTATTCTTAAAAAAATATCTTCTTTAATTAAATATAATTATATTTAATTTAAGTATTGTAATTTATGGTTATCTCGTTTAGACGAGATTTATTATAGAGCTTTTGTAATGTTGGCCAGCTGAATGCTGGTATTTATCTCTGCGTTATCTTCAGACGAATAGTGTATCACTTGCTCAAGAGTAAACGTACCTGCAGTGAATAATACACCAATTAAGATGAGTACTGACGCCAGAGACAGGGCCATGGAGAGCCTTCTGCTTACCTGCTGAGGCATAATCTCCTGTCGCCTTATGATCTGTCTTCCTTGTCTTTGTAAGGACCGTGGAGCGTATTTTTTAACTATATGCAATGGTACTTGATGTTCTTCTTCTACTACTTCTTGATTGTCTTCAACTTCTTCTATGTCATTATGTATTACTTTACTAATTTCAGGATAATTGGAACGCTCGTCATTGCTGTAATACATCGGCTCTAACTCTATTTTTTTATACTCTATCTCTCTTGCTCTGTTTGGTTTTATCTGATCTTTTTTGAAACTCTTCTTTTGATTTTCTATCTCTCTCTCATTAATATACCAGTTTCTGCCAACAAATCTACAATCCATTTTACCGGCACGACACATCTGACCGAGGTAATCGGTGTTGTATCCTGCTATTTTCCCTGCTCGTTTAGACGAGATATACTTATTTCCTGCGAAGATTAGTTCATCCATATTACTTTTTATTATACTCTACCCTATGAATGCGTGGTAATTAGCACATGTGGAAAACTACAAAAAACCGCCATTTGAATGGCGATTTTTTGAAAAGAAAAGGTCGTTCCTCGCCTGCGAAGCAGAGAGGTGCGACCTTGGTTATTTAAGAATTTCTATGAAGAGCTTTTTTAGTATCTCAGGATTCGCGCTTCCGCCTGTTGCTTTCATCCCCTGCCCTATTAGAAACTGCAAGCTAGATTGTTTTCCGTTTTTATATTCTCTCACGACTTTTTCATTATCTCTAATTATTTTCTCTACAACTTTTTTTAACTCTCCCTCGTCACTTTTCTGTAATAGATTTTTCTCTTTTGCAATTTTCTCCGGTGCTCCTCCCCTCTCGTACATCTCTTTCAAAATATCTTTTGCACCACGAGATGAGATTTCGTTTTTGTGTATCATTGACATCAACTCTGCAAAACTTTCTGCAGTAATGTTTTTATGTAATTTTTCATTTGAATCGTCATCAACTTTTACGAGCCCCGCAATGTCGGATGTGATGTAGTTGGACGCGGTCTTGATAAGTTTTTTGTCTCCTTTAAATTCGTCAATCACAGCGTCAAAAAGTTTCGCAAGAAATTCATCTCTCACAAACATATCGGCATCTTCTTTTTTGATACCATACTCGTCTACATACTTCCCTCTCCTCTCCCACGGCAGCTCCGGCAACTGACTCTTCAGATTCTCTTCTTCAAATTCTTTAATTTTACTTATGTAAAGTTTCGGTAAGTCAGGGTCTGGGAAATATCTGTAGTCAGCGGACCCTTCCTTCACGCGCTGTGAGAATGTCTCTTGTTTGTCTTCGTCCCACCCGCGTGTTTCTTGGATAACACTCTCGCCGCTTTCAAGCAGTTTTTCCTGCCTGTTAATCTCATAGGCAATTGCCCTCTCAACAGCTCTAAATGAGTTGAGGTTTTTGAC
>JBHHYD010000041.1:0-4936 GCA_046757385.1 Minisyncoccia bacterium
CTTTGTCTCTGCTTTCGATTGTTACTTTTTCTTCCTCAACTTCTTTGTCGCCAATGACAAGCATGTAGGGGACTTTCTCCATTTTTCCTTGTCTTATTTTCTTGCCAAGAGTTTCGTTGCTGTCGTCAAACTCTACTCTTATATTATTTTCTCTTAAATTATCAAATACTTTTTTTGCATATTTTTTATGAGCATCTGAAATAGGAAGAACTTTGACCTGAACAGGGGAAAGCCAAAGAGGAAACGCTCCTGCGAAATGCTCAATCAAAATTGCCATAAATCTTTCATACGAACCCAAGATTGCTCTGTGTATCATAGCCGGTGTCTCGTCTTCTCCTTTTTTGTTTTTATATGTAAGCTCAAATCTTTTTGGCATTGAAAAGTCAATCTGTATCGTTGCAAGCTGCCACTCTCTGCCTAATGAATCTTTAAATACATAATCAAGCTTTGGGCCATAAAGCGCGGCTTCTCCCTCCACTTTCTTTGCATTGAGCTTAAGTTCATCCGAAAGTTCTTTGAGCATCTTTTCTGCTTTATCCCAGTCTTTCTCCTCACCAATATATTTATCAAAGTTTTGCGAGTCTCTTACAGAAAGCGCTACAGTATGCTCTCCATACATACCAAGTTTGCTATAGAACTCTTCTATAATACTCGCTATGTTTTTCGCTTCGTCTTTTATCTGGTCAGTTGTGCAGAAAATGTGTCCGTCATCAACTGTGATCGCGCGCACACGAGTAAGACCACCAAGTTCACCGGGCTTTTCATCCCTATACATCATAGTTGACTCTACATATCGTAGCGGCAGGTCGCGATAACTTCTTGGTTCTGCAGCATAAATTTGCGTAGTGTGAGGACAATTAACTGGTTTCATCACAAACTCATCGAAATGCCCGACGACTTTCAAAAGTTCTTCTCCGAATTTCTCGGAATGTCCTGATACATCATAAAGTCTTTTCTTAGCAATGTGCGGGATCTCAATTTGCTCTACCCCATACTTCTTGCTTATATCAAGAAGCGCATTATAAAGTTCTGTTCTTATTATCACGCCCTTTGGCATGAACAAAGGAAGTCCAGTGCCGACAAGGGGGGAGAATGTAAAGAGCCCCATTTCTTTTCCAAGCTTTCTATGGTCTCTTTTTTCTGCTTCTTCTTGTATTTTTAGATATTCATCAAGTTCTTTTTTATTTTCAAATGCGACACCATAAATACGCGTAAGCATTTTGTTTTTCTCATCTCCTCTCCAATATGCACCGGCGATTTTTGTAAGCTTAAATGCTTTCTCGTCAATTTCATTTGTTGATTTAACGTGAGGTCCGCTGCAAAGGTCAACAAAATCTCCAGACTGGAAGAAACTTAACCTCTCTCCCTTTGCTGTTAGTTCGTCTATCAGTTCTTTCTTGTAAGGCTGATTTTTCAGTTCAGCATTATCAAGATGTTTAAACTCCAAATTCTGCTTTATATAGTACTTTATCTTCTTCTCAAGCTTCGGCAGGTCTTCTTCGCCAATATGCTTTGTAAGCTCAAAATCATAATAAAAGCCATTCTCAATAGTTGGTCCAATTGCAAGTTTTGCTTCAGGGTCTTCTTCAAACACTGCCATAGCGAGCAAATGCGCCAGCGAATGCCTGATACTTTCTAATTTAGAATCTGATTTCATCTAATAATAATATCATATTTTATAATTCTTTCACTGCCTCGGCTATAATACTTATCCCGCCGTTTCTGTCGGAGATTCTCCCTTTTATTGCGACGCACTTTTCCTGCTCCACGAGCGCTTTGAATTTCGCAAACACTTCCGGGAAGAGAACTGTTTCTATGTTATCACTTAAGTCAGCGATCCTGACAAAAGCCATCTGGTCTCCTTTTTTTGTGAGGATCGGTTTCATCTCCTCAACAATTCCTGAGACAACTACTGTCATACCGTTTTTCATTGTCTCTTTTGTTTCTTTTATCTCTTTGTATTTATTCTTTAGTTTGTCTTTGTATTTATCAAGCGGATGTCCGGAGATGTAGAGCCCAAGAAGCTCTTTCTCCCAGAATAATTTATCTGTCTGGCTTGCTGGCTTTGTTTTTTCTAATTTTAATTTTGCTTGTGCATCATCTGATGGCAGGTCACCAAAAAGCGAATCATGAACGTCTTGCAGTTGAGAATGTTCTTTATTAAACTCCAGTAGGTATTCAATATTGAAAAGCATCTCGCCGCGTTCTCCGAATTGATCCAGTGAGCCGGACTTGATGAGTGCTTCAAGAGACTTTTTGTTTAAGTTTTTATTTTTTATCCTTTCAAGAAAGTCTGATAGTGATTTAAATTTACCATTTTGTTCTCTTTCTTCAATTATAAAATCAGCAATTCCTTCACCGAAGTTTTTTATAGAATGAAGTCCAAAACGGATGCTGTCTCTAACTACAGTAAAGTCCCCAAAGCTCTCATTTACATCGGGAGGCATAACTGGGATATTCATTCTCTTCAATTCTATGATGCTCTCTGAGATTTTATCAACATCACCCGAATCAGCTGTCAAAACCGCCGCCATATATTCCACTGGAAAGTTGGCTTTCATATAGGCAGTCTGATATGCCACTTTCCCATAACTTGCAGCATGTGCTTTATTAAAGCCGTATGCGGCAAACGGCTCGATAAGCTTCCATAATTTTTCTGCTTTTTCTTTGCTTGTTCCGTTGTCTATAAAGCCTTGTATAAGCTTTTCTTTTTGAGCAGCCATTTCTTTTGGGATTTTTTTGCCCATAGCTTTTCGTAGTTTGTCAGCTTCAAGCCACGAATATCCGCCAAGCTTTATAGCAATCAAAAGTACGTCGTCCTGATATGTTATAACTCCGTATGACTGATCAAGAATATCTTTCATTCTTGGGTCTAAATAAGTGACAAGTTTTGGATTGTGTTTCCTTTCAATATAAGAGGGAATTGACTCCATAGGCCCAGGGCGATAAAGCGCAACCATAGCATTAATGTCGTGTATTGTTGTTGGCTTTAGGTCTTTAAGATACCTTGTTGCTCCAGCACCGTTAAGCTGGAATAGTCCCATGGTCTCACCGCGCGCAAGCATTTCAAATGTCTTTTTATCATCAAGCGGGATGTTTTCAATATCTATATCTACATTATGAAATTTCTTTGCACGTCTTACCGCATCTGCAAGTATCGCTAAGTTTTTGATGCCAAGGAAATCAAATTTCAAAAGTCCTGCATCTTCAACTGAATGCATATCGTACTGGGTTATAATTTTTCCTCCTTTTGGGTCAAGCTGAAGCGGTACAAATTCTGTCAGAGGTTCAGGAGAGATCACAACACCGGCGGCGTGGATAGAAATGTGCCTTGCGTTGCCTTCAATCTTGCGCGCCATATCAATTATCTCTTTTGCATCTTTTTCTTTGTTGTACAATTCTTTTAATTCCGGCGTGATCTCAAGCGCGCGCTCCAGTGTCATCGGGAATCCTTGCGAGCCAAAAGGAATGAGTTTTGCTATCTTATCCCCGATGTTGTATGAGTATCCTAGAGCGCGCGCGATGTCCCTGACTGCACCACGCGCCATCATCGTGCCAAATGTTCCAATCTGTGCGACTTTGCCTTCTCCGTATTTGTCTTTTGCATATTGAATCACTTCATCTCTTCTATTGTCAGCAAAATCCATATCAATATCAGGTGCTGATGGTCTTTCGGGATTTAAGAATCTTTCAAACGGAATCTTATATTCTATCGGATTTACGTTTGTGATGTTTGCAAGGTAAGTGACAATAGAGCCTGCAACAGAGCCACGGATTGTCGTTAGGATATTATTCTCGTGAGCGAAATTCAGAAGATCTCCAACGACAAGAAAGTAAGGAGAGTATCCCTTGTCTTTTATTATTTTAAGCTCGTACTCTATACGCTCTTCAACTTCTTTAGTCTTAGTAATTGCGCGTTTTTCTATTCCGGCATAGACAATATCTCGGAGCTCATCGTCATATGCCTTTCCGCTTTTTAGCTTCAGGTCAGGAAACACCCACTTACCGAGTTCAAGTTCGAGGTTGCACATATCAGCAATTTTAATCGTATTTTCAAGTGCGGAAGGAATCTCTTTGAAATATTCCAACGCTTTCTTTTGACCTATAAAAGAAAAATCTTCATCATCACCGTTTAACCCGCCTTGCTCGGCAAAATCTATTCCAGTTTGAATTTTCATAAGGGTTTCGCGAGTTTTTCTGTCTTCCGGTTTTATATAATAAACATCGTGCGCGGCGACAAGCTCTGTGTCTGTATCTTTTCCCATTTTTTTTATCTGGTTTTGTAGATTTTCATGCCCTTCTATTTCAGGATGATGTGTGATTTCTAGATACACATCTTTCCCAAATGTATTTTTGTACCACTCTAATATTTCTTTTGCTTCATTTTTATTTTTAAGCGCTAAAGATACTTCAGACGAGAATGATGGCAGAATTGCAACGAGTCCTTTTGAGTATTTCTCTAATAGCTCTCTGTCGACGCGCGGCTTGTAGTAGAAGCCTTCAAGGTGAGAGTAGGTGACGAGTTTCAGCAGATTCTTATAGCCATCTATATTTTTGGCAAGCAAAACAAGCCGCGCTCGCTTATTATCTATCTGCGCTTCTTTGTCGTGTCTTGTTCTTGTTGCAACAAATGCATCAATTCCTATTATTGGTTTTATATCAGCATCTTTACAAGTTTTGTAAAACTCAATCGCGCCGTAGAGATTTCCATTATCCGTCAATGCAAGCGCAGACATATTTGCTTTCACGGCTGCAGTCACAAGCTCATCGATCTTCGGCAGCGCCGTCAGTAGGGAATAATGACTGTGTGTGTGGAGGTGTATGAATTTAGCGGGTTTATCTGACATAATTATGATTGTTAATTATACTATAACATTTGTTGCTTTTTGACGACCATGGGGGTAATATTGAGTCAGAATCTATCATTTATATTTTT
>JBHHYD010000042.1:0-4760 GCA_046757385.1 Minisyncoccia bacterium
TTATCTTTTGAACGACTTCGCTGTAAATTGTGTCTAGTTTTTGGGGGACAGATCAAAACGCTTGGTCGGCGCTTCGCGCCGCCAAAGAAAAAGCCCGCCGTAGGCGGACGAGTTCTATTCTGGTGCGCCGGGAGGGATTTGAACCCCCGTAGGCCGAAGCCGCTTGGTTTACAGCCAAGTGCAATTGACCACTCTGCCACCGACGCAATTAAATTATGCTACCACTTTTTCTGCGCGGATACTACTCTTTACGCTTTTGCCTTTTTTGCTTCCCTTCTTCTTTACATCAAATGTAAACTCTCCTTTTTCAAATCCAACTTCTATTGAGCCACCTTCAGCAACACCTTGTGAGATTATGAGTGATGCGACTTTTGTAAGAATTTTATTTTGTATCAGACGCTTCAGAGGTCTTGCTCCATACTGCGGATTATACCCTTCTTTCCCTAAGTGAGTAAGAACTTCCGGCAAAATGTTAAGTGCAATCCCCTTTTCTTTGAGACGCTTTTTAACAATATCAACCTGAATTTTAACAATCTCTTTCACTGCCTCAGGTGTTAGGATGTTAAACAGTATGATTTCATCAAGGCGATTCAAGAATTCCGGACGGAAGTAGTCCTTCAAGCTTTCTGTAACTTTGTTTTTTGCCTCCTCATACTGCGCTTTGCTGTCATCTCCCACTGTAGAGAATCCTATATTCTTCATCTTATCTATATGCTCTGAACCTATATTTGATGTGAGGATTATAACTGTGTTTTTGAAGTTAACGGTTCTTCCTTTTGCGTCAGTCAGCCGTCCATTATCAAGGACTTGAAGCAAAATGTTAAACACTTCAGGATGGGCTTTTTCTATCTCATCAAATAAAAGTACAGAATACGGCCTGTGACGTACTGTCTCTGTAAGAGACCCGGCTTCATCATGTCCAACGTACCCCGGAGGCGCGCCTATTATCTTAGAGACCGCATGCTTCTCCATGTACTCTGACATATCCACTCTTATAAGAGCCTTCTCGTCGTCAAACATAAATTCAGCAAGAACTTTTGTAAGTTCTGTTTTTCCAACACCTGTTGGGCCCAAGAACAAAAATGAACCGATAGGTCTGTCAGGATCTGCAATACCTGCTCGTGAACGTTTTACAGCATCAGCGATCTTTCTTACAGACTCGTCCTGTCCAATTATCCTGTCTTTGAGAGTGTCCTCCATCCTGTTTAGTTTTTCCACTTCTTCTTCAAGCATCCGCGCCACAGGCACATTAGTCCAACGTGACACAACATCTGCAATATCTGTCTCCATAATCTCTTCTTTCAATATCCTTCTTGAGCGCTGAAGTTTTTTAAGCCGTTTTGTCTTTGTCTCAAATTCTTTCTCCAAAGAGGGGAGCCTGCCATATCTTATCTCTGCCGCTTTTGTAAGATTTGATTTTGCTTCAGCATCTTCAGCTTCAATGCGAAGTGTTTCAAGTTCTTTTTTGATTGTCTTTATTTCTCCCAAGACCTCTTTTTCATTGTTCCACTTAAGCTCAAGTTCTTTTGTTTTCTCTTTCATGTCTGCTATGTCTTTATCAATCTTTTTCACGCGCGCTGTAATTTTTTTGTCCCCTGAGCTCTCAAGATCTTTTTTGAGCGCTTCTTTTTCAATTTCAAGACGCATAATTTTCCTGTGTGCTTCCTCAAGCACAGGCGGTTTGTTCTCAAGTGAGATCCGCAGTGATGATGCCGCCTCGTCTATCAGATCAACTGCTTTGTCCGGCAAGAATCTGTCCGTAATGTACCGACTTGAAAGATTAACAGCAGCAACGATAGCATCGTCTGTAATCTTCACTCCATGATAAAGCTCGTACTTTTCTCTAAGACCGCGCAAGATCGAAATAGTGTCATCAATAGACGGCTCCTGCACATAAACCGGCTGGAAACGTCTTGTTAGCGCTGGGTCTCTTTCAATATGCTTTTGATATTCTTTAAGTGTCGTTGCACCTATTGCCCGAAGGTCTCCGCGTGCAAGTGCGGGTTTTAGCATATTAGATGCATCCATCGCGCCCTCTGCCGCTCCTGCTCCGACGATAGTATGAATCTCGTCAATAAATAAAATAACGTTCCCTTCTGCCCTTTCAATCTCACGCATTATACTCTTAAGCCGCTCTTCAAATTCCCCTCTGTACTTTGTACCGGCAATAAGTAACCCCAAATCAAGCGAGAGAAGCTCTTTGTTCTTGAGTGATTCTGGTACATCACCACTTGCCATCCTCTGCCCGAGACCTTCTGCGATTGCGGTCTTGCCTACTCCAGCTTCACCTATAAGTATTGGGTTGTTTTTGGTTCTTCGTGAGAGGATTTGAATAACACGAGTGATTTCATTGTCACGTCCTACGACAGGATCGAGTTTATTTTCTGCTGCAAGCTTTGTGAGAGACCTGGTGTATTTTGCCAAAGCTCTAAAACGCTTCGGCTGGTCAGCTTCAGTAACCTTGCTGTGTTTTAGCTCCTGCAGGACCTGTGCGACTGAATTTCTGTCTAATTTAAATCGCGCTAAGATTTCTCTAGTAGGACCTGGGTAATCAAGAATTGCAATAAAGAGATGCTCTGTTGAGACAAACTGATCGCCAAAATGCGATGCGACTTTACTGGACCCTTCAAGCACTTGGGCAAGCTCCGGTGTCAGGTAGAGCTGTTGAGATGGAGAAAGCACGGAAGAGGCTTCAGGTGCTTCGAGCGTCTCAAGCAATGTGTCAGTCAGAAGCATTGTGTCCACATCAAGCTTCTCTAAAATAGAAAAGACCATACTCTCTTCCTGGAGCACAAGAGCGGTCAAAAGGTGAAGTGGGTTTACGTGGTTCTGCCCGCGCTCAACCGCAAGTTCGTGAGCTTTGCGGATTGCTTCTTTTGCTTTTGTTGTGAAATTAGTAAACGGAGGCATGGTAATAAATTTTCAATTATCAATTATCAATTTCCAAAATTGCAAGATGCACTATTACTGCGCAGAGACTTCATCTGAAGCTTCCTCGCTTGCCTGGATTTCTGAAAGTGCAGATTTTATATCCAAAACTGGTTCAAACAAAGCAGTCTTTCCTATGAAAGAATCGGTAGTTGAGATACCAACTACTTCACCAAACATATCAATAAGCGGGCTTCCTACAAGCACATCGTCTTCATCAATGCTTGTCTTTATAAGTGATAAAACCATAAGTGGCTCCGCTGGAAGCTCTGTCTGCCCTGCTTCTTCACCTGCTGTCTCTTCTTCAGGTGGTGTATTGACTTCAGCCTCATCCTCAATAAGTCCGGAAATTATTCCTATTGCTACATCTGTTCGCTCTTCTCCTGTGAGCGATATGACGGTTTGGCCAAGCTTGAAAGTACCTTCATTTGAAAAGGCAACAGGGGAGAATACGATCTCTTCCTCTTCTTCGAGTATTTCTATTGCAAGAAATACTGAATCCTTCTCCCCCATGTCTACGACATTTGCGTTAAAGATTCCAGCATCTGCAGTTTCAACTATATAAGCATCTTCGTCTTCTATTACAGACGGATCAGTTGCAACCATTCCGTCACGCGACACGATAACGCCAAGACCGACAAGCTTGCCTGCCTCGCCATCTGCATTTATCTTTTTAATTCTTACAACGCTTTTTGAGTTTTTGTCGATTGAGTCTGTGATCAGGTCGTCTTCTTTTACAACTACTGTGACCTCCTTTGTGATAACACTCGCTCCTTGAGATTTGTCTGGTACAACTTTTTCTACAGTCCGCTCAACCACGCGGTTAATCGTCTGCGTTATAGCAGGCGGAGCCTGGTCCATAAGAGTGACTGTCACTATGCCTGTAGCAATAGAAGTGACGAAACTCACAAGTAGAGTCAAGAGCACAATCTGCATTTTTGTTAGTCGTTCAATGTCCATAATTAAGTATAAGTATTTAGTATTAGTATAAAGTATTTAGTATGTATAATCAAGAAATCCTGTGTAAAAATATAACTTTTAAGTCTCTCTGAAAGTTCTTTGATAATATCACAGATACTATATTTGTCAAATCTAAACGGCTAAACCGGTTTAGCCGTTTATGCAGAATATTTTTTGATGCTTTCACCCAAAATTTTGACTACATAGTCAATATCAGCTTTAGTAGTGTCCTTCCCTAAAGAAAACCTTAAAGAGCTTTTAGAGCGTTCTTTACTGTACCCAAGTACTTCTATCACATACGAACCTTCTTCTTCCAGCCCGAGGCTGGCCGGCCTTGGGCCGGCCTCCCCTTCTCTACAAGCGCTTCTTGTAGCGCAAGCTATGTCATTATTGTCTAAAATTATTGCCATAAATTCTGCATTCATATTAGATATATATACATTTACATTATTTGGCGCTCTTGCTTCCCTGCTTCCGTTGATCCCTGCTCGTGGAATTTTGTTTTTAAGTTCAGAAATGAAATAATCACGAAGAATTTTTAATCTATCTGATTCTTCTTGTTTTTCCGCTTCAGCAAGTTCAAGCGCTTTTGCAAATCCTACAATAAGAGGGACATTTTCAGTTCCTGTTCTTGGAAGATTTATGTTAGTGTCTTTTTTGATATATAAACACCCAATACCTTTTGGCCCGTACATCTTGTGTCCACCAAGAGTCATCATATCCACTCCAAGCTTCAAAGTATTTAGAGAGAAATATAAAGGCGCTTGAGATGCATCAGTGTGAAAATAAATCTCTGAATTATATTCTTTCCTCTTATTTCTTACAGCTTTAGCGATCTCTGATATAGGCTGAATCGTTCATATTTCATTATT
>JBHHYD010000043.1:0-4750 GCA_046757385.1 Minisyncoccia bacterium
CTTTTGGTATTCAGGGCATAGGGGCTGTACTTATTGAAAAAATAGACGGTTGTTACTCAAATGTGATAGGATTACCACTTTTTAATTTGTATAAGAATCTAAACAAAATAGGAGTAGATATTTTTAAATAATTAGTACAAAGGCTACTATTTTGGTAGTATGATATTATTATCCTATAAAAACTAAGAAATGTATTATGGAAAATTTTAAATATTCTGAAGAAAAAGCCCGAGAGGAAGCTTCTGAGTTAAAAGAAAAGGCTCAAGAAATTGCTGGAGAAGGGAAAGAGATTGAAACAGAACATTATAGAAAAGCAGAACAGTTAATAGAAAACTTACTTGCTGAGGCAACTTTAACATCAGAGAGCGAAGATGGAAATTTAGACGTTAAACTTGAAAATGAGAAAGAAACACAAAAAGATTTAATAGAATATGAATTTGAGCTTGAAGAAGAACAAAGAAAAAAAGTTAAGCCAGAGGATTATGAAATAGAAGAATGGCAGAATCATGTAATAGATACTTATGACCAGTCCGGTAGATGTCGGATAAGAGATAAAAATGGCAAACTCAGATTGTCTCTAAAGGTTCCATTGTTTTCGAGAGACACAGAACATACAAAATGTTGTATAAGGTTAGAATTTAAACCTGTGACAGAACAGCAAGAAAAAACTCTCAATACTGTGCGAGAGTTGATAAAAGAAGAGCCGGCAACAATAATTCATGAAAAATGGGGCACACCTCTAAAATTAACTAATGGGGAGAAAATTTGGATCAATAAAGATCAGGAAGGAAATTATTGGGTAGAAACAGATGAAGATTATGATCTAAAAGAAGTGTTGCCTAAAGGAATAAAATATTTAGGAACCGAGAAAAGTAAAATAAACGTTAAAGAAACTGCAGAAACGTCAAATACAGATTTTAATACTTTCAACGATTCTTTTAAAGAAAATATCAACGCAGTAAGTCGTACTGCCAAAGGTATATCTGATACTTCAGTAAGTGAAGAAAAGGTAAAACTTTCTCTAGAAAAAGAAAAATTAGCAGAGCAAGTTGACAAGAATACAGACGAGATTATTAAATATATATGGGAGAATAAAGAAAGAAAATTTGAATCAGCTCAAGATATAAAGAATTTATTTAAAGAAGTAGTATCTATTACCAACAATAAACTAACTGAAAAAGAACCAGATACTCTCAGGACATGGGATACGGGATATGGACGCAAAGTGTCTTATGAAGAACTAGATAATGAAATGGAGAGATTTTACCAAGTGCTTCTTGAAAAGGAACAAGAGGTTGCATCTGGCAAGTTGAAAATAGAAGAACTAGCGCCGTGGATTGAGTTAGAAATAGATAGACATCTTCATCCATACGCTGATGGTTGCGGAAGAGTTGCTAAGGCAATCTCTAATTTTTTCCTCGCGCGTTATGATCATAAACTTCCTAATTACTCATCAAGAGAGGAATATTATAAGGCTATGAATAGTGGAGATGAAAAACAAGATGAAGAATTCTTGAAGTATTACCGAAAAGCTTTTCAGAGAGCATAACCCAATAATAAATGGAATATAAAAAAGATCTCGATTTCATAAAGCAATATTTTGGAGATACAAAAGACGCATCGGGCCGTTTAATATGGGATCATGCTTTAGACACAGCGTTAGTTTTAGAGAAATCTATTTTGGGACAAGGAGAAATTTCACTAGACAAAACGAAACATCTTTTTCTTGGGGCATTAGGACACGATATACTTGAAGACACAGCAATAAAACCAGATGAACTACAGCGTATGTGGGGAGACAAAGCCTTTAAATATATTCAGGCTCTAACAAACGTTAAGGGAGATGGGGATTTTTCAGATTATATGCAAAATTTGAAAATAGCTGAAGAAGAAGTTTTGTTAATTAAATTGGCAGATATTTTAAGTAATATTACAAATACTACAAAAAACTTTAAGAAGATTGACATTGATTGGATTAAGACATTTTGGCTTCCGTTACTTTTAAAGTACAAAAAAGAGTTATTTACTAGAAAGTTCTTAAAATATCCAAAGACAGCTGGAGCCATGATTGAAGAAATAGAGATAAACATGGAAGAATTAGAAAAAGGAGTGAAAATAAGTAAAACTTAGGCTCTATGCCATAAATTATTAAGACATATCAATATATATCAAATACGAGTTATTGTCTACCTTTTTCGTCAACACTTTGTTGATAACTAAACACCCCAAAACGGCTCTACAGAGCCGTCTTGTTGTGTAAGAAAATACATACTTACTATGTCTGTCCAAAATCAAGTAATATTCTGTTGGTTTGATATTCTGTTGCATGAAAGAACATTGACAATTTTAACCCCGCGGTCCCGACGGTATTCGGGTTTGGAGGATGTAAAGATGAAAATTTTTTTAGCAATTGTATTTTCGGTCTTTATATTGGCAGCTCAAGGGGTAAGGGCTTCTTCTGAGGAAGTTCTTGCACAAGATGAAGAGATTATGTCAATGATAGAAAATAGCATAGTTGGTTTCGAAGAAACAATGAGAAATTTGGAACAAGACTTGGATGAGTTCCAAAGACTTACAGATGAATTCTTTCAAATAGAGACCGATCGACAGAACAAAGAAGCTAAAAAAAGACTTCGTGAGACGAAGGAGGGATGGGAAAGAATTCAGAAAGCTATGAAAGAGTCTGAGGCAAGATATAGACTCAGATAATTTCTACATCACCAAACCCTCAGTCCTTTTTAGGAGAAAAAGAATGAAGTAAGAAACAGAAAAGTCCCACTGGGCGGGCAAGGAATGCCGGCAACATAAATTCCAAGAGTTCCAGAGGTCTCTTAAAAACCTCGCTGTCGCAGGATGCATATCCTGCCTGATGAAGGCCCCCGCCTCCGCCGAAGCTTCGGACGGGCAGGCACAGGCCGAAACAGCTGCTCTTTGAAAATTGATGTAAAAAATCAATTAAACCATTAAATAAATTATCATTTCTTTTAACTTTTTTAGAAAGGATGTGAATTATGGTTTTTTGTCCTAACTGTTATGAAAATTCCGAATTAAAATTAAAAAAAGTAGTAAAAAACGGTGCCCAAATAAAAAAGATGTACGAGAAAGAAGATAGGAAGGAATTTTATATCGGTTGTGATATAAAAAGTATTCCTGATGACAAAGTGGTGTCGTTTACAAAATGCCTTGGGTGTGGCACCGACAATCTACGAGGCATACTTAGATTTAAGTACCCAATACTCTTTGAAAGAAAAGTTGATACAGAATCAATGTCAACTTGTATGGGTAATTCTTGCCACTCTTCACGATGTGTTGATTGTACGCCAGAATATGGATGTTTGAATTATGAACATCTTAGGGCTTACGGTCAGAATCATTGTGGCAGTTGCACTTTTTCTTCCCAATGCGATCAAAGACAGTTCTTTGCAGAAATGGAAGAAAAAAGATGTGAGCATTGTGGACATTCTCCTTATGATCTATAAGGATAGTTTGTCGATTTGCAATAAGAGTCGTCACCTGACTGGAATAATATCCAAGTGGTGAGCCAGAGGGAAGCAGAGCCCTATAGCCGCCACCGCAGGCTAAACAAAAACAGGTGGGCCATGAGGAAGCAGAGCCTCAACACCACGGCAGAGACAACTGCCTAATGCGCGCAATGCGCAAAACACGAAACATCGAGCTCGGAGAAATCTGAGCTCTTTTTATTTTCCACAAATTGTGATATATAAACACAAGAAATATAGAAATCAAATTTATCAGAAAGGAGACAGAAATGAAAGCCATTATTGACACTTACGGAGACAAAGCGCAATTTAGCTTAACTTTGGATGCGGAGAATGAAGATGAAAAGAACACTCTGGAGAAATTGAGAGATATCATAAGAAGCGTTAAAAAACCTGCTTTGAAATTGAGCCATTTGAGCTTGGATGAAAGCGGTCATAAATGCAACAGCTTAAACTTTGGCGCGGAAGTTAAATAAGTTTATAATGTCTAAACAAAAAGAAATCCCACACATCTTCATCGTGTGGGATCTTTATTTTTCTTCATTTCGTATCTCCTTATATAAAAAGATTCAAACAGCAGCAGGCAAAGATTGACTTATAGTAAGATTAAAATCTTCATAAGTAATATTCTCAGTGAAATTATAATACTTAGGATATTCTTCAGAACTTCCCGGCCATGTGCTTAAATCCGTTCCATATGGAATTGGTTTAAGTGTCGGCAGCTCCCTTACAGCTTTCTTAAATTCGTCAATGAATTTTCTTGTCGCGTGTTCTGCAATAGGTCCAAGCAACAACCTCAGAATGAGTTTTTCGTTCCAATCCCAATCGCAATACTCAAAAAGCAGATTTGTGTTTTCTTTGTTCTGTAAATCGTCCCCAAGTTCTTCCGGCTTTGAGCATCTCATGCATAAGTAATCGCGTCCATGCTCAATACCAACTTCAATTACATATGCGCCACAAGAACAGCAATCAGATTTGTTACATGAATACAGATGTTCACGCAACTTAATTTCAATATTATTATCCACGGCTGACTCCTTTCAATATATAAGGTTATAAAAAGTGCTTAATTGTCTGTTGTAATTGTACACTAAAATATGTGGTCTGTCAAGTTTTTTTCGAGGGAGCGTCTGTGCGCGCATGGGAGGGAGACTTGTGCGGTTAGCACAAGTCGTAGGGCAAGCACATACGAATTGCGTCGTCGTCGGGCATTACCGCTATGGCGTTAATGATAAAGATGAGTGCCGACG
>JBHHYD010000044.1:0-4722 GCA_046757385.1 Minisyncoccia bacterium
ATGGATATTTGCTGCTACAACGTTCATCTACTTCAGGGTATCCGTAACTCGAGGCTCTCAGACATTAATAGATGTGCTGGGAAATATCTACAGGGGTATCCTCTGCGTTGATAGATGGGGCGCATATCCAAAATACCATAAAGGCCTGATACAGCTTTGCTGGGCTCAGCTTAAAAGAGATTTTAAGGGAATTGCAAAAATTGGTAAAGTTAAACTATCTTCTGATGCCATAACCTTTGCTAAACAGATGGAGAAGCTGAGAAAAAAGTTAATGGCTTTGTGGTACATCTTCAAAGAAGGCAATATGTCTCGACAGGAGCTTATTCAAAAAACAAAACCAGTGAGATCGGCTATAAAAAGGCATCTTAAATCTTACAAAGATTCACCAGAGAAGTGTGTCCGCACTCTGTCTCGTAAGTTATTGAAACAAATTGACAACCTTTAATTAGCGCTAATCAAAAATGACCTACTTTCGCTAAAGTAAAATGACCCACCATATTTAGCATTCCACTAAAAGTTACACCTTCTAAAATTTCATACCATACGATGTTATATTCTTCCTGATAATTTCAAATAATTTTTTTTTGCCATCCATTTTACCTTCCCGTTTATCATCTTCCGCTAATTTTACGTCTATTTTGTGAAGGGTGACAAATGTCGCTCCATCATTTCCTTTTAGAAAAGATTGATTTATACATCAACCTGAAACCCCTGTTATTATATGATTTTTGAAATAGTATGGAATGGGAAGGGGAAAAATGAAAGCCCGAAGTCTGTACCTTCGGGCTTTCAGAAAAAAAGATCTCCGCAAATAGCCGGAAACCCAATAAGCATTATTATTTGTATTACATCTTCCGGCTATTTGCAAGGTCGGAGGTATATATATTTGTACTTTTAAAGAAAATTGAATGTCGATGGTGCAGGACTATTTTTCATATTTGTCGTAGTTGCTGGACAGGACAGGCCTACTGTTGTGATGAGTGCCGCAAAGAAGGTATACACCACGCCCATCGGAAAGCCCAAAAACGATATCGCCAGACCGCAAAAGGTAAGAAAGCTCATATTGAGGCTGAAAAACGCCGCAGGAAGAGATTAGCAAATAAAAATGAAAAAAACATGGATGATGGGACTTCTATAGGTGAACCGGAGAGGTGTAAAGTATCTCCATGCGGTATTCAACCTGCTAAATCGGCAAATAAATTTTATACAAAAGTAAGCTTGAATAAGAAAAACCATTGTTATTGTCATTTTTGCGGTTCTTTTGGAAAAATTGTATCTGATTTTCCTCGTCGAGGGTATGGATAGGAGATAATGTGGCAGAAAGTATTTTAGAAATTGGATTTGATTCTTTGGATACAAAGTATGAGCGTATGCGCTTGCGAAATCCATCAAAGGAGTCAAAACTTTTATCATCTCTGGGAGAATTTGGCCAGCAAACCCCTATAGTTGTGGTTCATGGTTTTGAGTCAGGGCAATATATAGTCATAGATGGACTGAAGCGTGTCCGTTGTTTAAAAAAGCTCAAGACCGATATAGTAAAAGCGGTGGTATGGGATCTGAAAGAGCCTCAAGCCTTGCTGATGATATATCAAATAACTTCCAGAGGGCATAACTTATTTGAAGAGTCCTGGTTGATTCATGAATTGAATGTAGTGTGGGGTTTTAGTATAGCTCAACTGTCAGTTGCCTTTGGCAGAACCAGAAGCTGGGTAAGCCGAAAGTTGGGCATTGTATCTGAACTGCCGGAATGGATGCATACCGAAATCAGAAACGGCCATATAGGCGAATATGTGGCAATGAGGTATTTATTGCCGTTGGCGCGCGCCAACTCAGCAGACTGTGAAAAACTAACAAAAAATATCTGCGGTAAAGATTTGAGCAGCCGTCAGGTAGGACAACTATATGAACATTATAAATCAAGCAGCCGCAGAGTACGAGAACAAATCATATCTCATCCGGTAAAATTTTTAAAGGCCAAAACCCAAGCCGATAAGCCTGTAATGGAATTAGAGTTTTCTGATGCAGAAAATCGTTGTCTGAAAAATTTAGAACTGATCGGCAAAATATCTACAGGACTGGCAGACAGCCTAAGCAAAGCAGTCAATTACGATAGTTGTGATGCACTGGTTCAGAAACTGAAAAAGACCTGGAGATATGTTCAAAATCGTATGGATCGACTGTCGGATGTTGTAAATTTCATCCTGCCTGAGTCCAAAAACATTAATAATGAATAATATTTTATAGGAGAAAAGCTATGCTGGATACTGAAACACGTCTATCAATATTAAGACTGACAAAAGAGGGATATGGGAGCAAAAAGATTGCAGACACACTTGGTATAAGCCGTAATAGTGTTCGCAAAGTCATTCGCAGCGGTACCGGAGAGGTTCCAAAGATAGAAAGACCACGGATTTTAGAATCAAATATAAAGCTGGTGCAAGACATATATATAAAATGTGAAAAGAACATAGTGCGTGTACAGGAGGAGCTAATGGATCAGGATATAAATGTGAAATATTCGACATTGACCAAGTTCTGCCGGGATTTTGAAATAAGTCAAAACAAAAAAGTTCCTGTGTGCAGTATTATAACCGCTCCTGGAGAAGAGGGACAGCATGACACTTCTCCTCATAAAATCGTAATTGGCGGCAAAAAAGTAATCCGTCATTGTGCTTCTTACATCCTCGGTTTCTCCAGACGAATCTATATGCAATATTACCCTAACTTTACGCGCTTTCATTGTAAAATATTCCTGACAGAGGCATTTCAATATATGGACGGCGCCGCAGCGCGCTGTGTTATAGACAATACCCATGTAGTAATCGTTTGCGGAACAGGTAAACGAGCACAATTTTCACCGGAAATGGAGGCCTTTGAAAAACGATTTGGTTTCAAATTTATGGCCCACGAAGTAGGAAATTTTAAGAGGAAGGGCAAAGTCGAACGGCCATTTTATTATATAGAAAGAAACTTCCTGGCAGGAAGAACATTCAGAGACGACGCCGATCTGAACCGTCAGGCGTTAGAATGGTGCAGCAAAAAAGCCAATGTCCGCACATTACGAGAGATGGGACAAACCCCTGATGAGCGTTATATAATAGAAAAATCATACCTCATTAACTTACCCATATATATCCCTGAAGTATACCGCATCTATCATCGGGATGTGGACAAATATAGCTACATCCCCTTACATGGATACAAATACTCCGTCCCTGCATCCTATATCGGAAAAACTATGGATATAAGAGAAACCAAAGACCAGGTAATTATATATCACGGCCCCCAGGAAATCACCCGTCATAAAAAACTAACAGAATTTGACAACAAAAAACAATCGACACACCCGGAGCATCGTCACCTCCATGTAAGAAAGCGAAATGTTCAAATTTTAGAAGAGACGAAACTGAAAAGTCTGCCGGAACCTGTACCCTCATATATAACATTCATAAAAAAAGAATACGGCCAGCGCTATATATACAGCATCAAACAAATGTATCGCTTATATTGCGAATATGCAGAACAAGAACTCATAGAAGCAGTAAAACGTGCTCTGAAATATAAACTGCGTGACGTCCGCCGTCTTGAAAACATCATACTAAACAACATAGCCCGTAGAGATTTCCTGCTTCCTGTTAACTGGGAACCATCGGAATATGAGAAAAATCCTGATTTTATAAAAGGACAGCATACTCCGGATCATACTTTTATGAATTATGCCGCAAGCGAAAAAGATAACCCGCTGGAGAGAAAAAAAAATGATAGAGGAAATACGCCCTTACCTGACAACGCTGAAATTAAAAAGGATTGAGGAAATTCTTGAATGTGAACTGAAACAAGCCCGATCCCAAAAGGTTTCATATAGTTCTTTTCTTCTTAATCTGCTCAAGCAAGAATACGAATATAAACGTCAGCGAACTATAGCAAACCGGATAAAGCAGGCAGGCTTGAGCGAACAATGGACGTTAGAGACATTCCCCTTTAAATTGCAAAAAGGAGTAGATAAGAAACAAATCTATGAATTTGCCGAGCTTGATTTTATACGGCAAGCAGAGAATATAGTAATGATAGGATCAACCGGTGTGGGAAAAACAGGATTATCAGAAGCGATACTGCTTAAGGCGATATACGGCGATTATACGGCAAAAAAAATCAAAGCAAGTGATCTGTTTGAAGAATTAAGAGAGAGCATCTCAGACCGTTCATCAAGAACATTAATAAAGCGGCTTACGCGAATTGACGCATTATTAATCGACGAATTTGGATACATGAATCTTAATTCCGAACAATGCAATCTGTTCTTCAAACTAATCGATAACCGCCATCTTAAAAAATCTACAATGATTACTACGAATTTAGGGTTTCAAGAATGGGCTAACTTTCTTGGAAAATCTCCCTTAGTATCTGCTCTCCTAAACCGCTTACTGCATAAATGTCACACAATTATCATTAATGGTCCTTCTCTTAGTGTTCCAAAATACAAAATCCCGAGAGAGGCTTATACGTCATCTGAAAAGGACAAACCTTCTTAAAATTATACACCTCAAGAAGAATACCTACTTTCCTCTAAGTCTACATTATTTGATAAGAACTCCGCACAAATTACTGCCTCATTAACCGGGGTATTTCTTTTTAGCACAGATAGGTCACTCTTGATTAGTACTAAGTCTGGAGCTGACCCAAAACCGCTCATGCTTTTATAAGAGCGAGTTTGCTACCAAG
>JBHHYD010000045.1:0-4520 GCA_046757385.1 Minisyncoccia bacterium
AATGTTCTCCGATCCAAAAAACAATATAATGCGACTGGGACTGACTGACGGGATGCTTGCAGCAGATTTTGGGACAGGCTCAGGACATTATGCTATTGCAGCATCTGAAGTAGTTGGGAATTCTGGCCGTGTCTACGCGATTGATATCCAGCAGGCGCTTGTAAAAAAGGTGAAAAATCTGGCTATAGCCGAAAACAGACAAAACATTGATGTGCTATGGGGAGATATTGAACAGGCCCACGGCACGAAATTAGGGGATGAATCGGTAGATGCTGTAATTATTGCAAACGATCTCTTTCAGGTTGAAGAGAAGAATAATATGATAAATGAAGCACGGCGTATATTGAAACCGAAAGGAAAAGTATTGGTAGTTGACTGGTCTGATTCGTTCGGCGGAATCGGACCAAGAGCTGAAGACATAGTAAGGGAAAGTCAGGCAAGAGAATTGTTTTCCGAGAATGGTTTTGAATTTATGGATAGTTTTGATGCAGGAGAACACCACTACGGTTTGATTTTTACGAAAACATAAAAATCAAACCGCAATTTTCAATTTTCAATTACCAATTTTCAAATTTATATCATGAGTATATTTAGAATAGGAATAATAGCAGTATTTGTAGTCTTCGCGGTTATCGGCGTTCTTGCATTTTCAGGTGTTGGAGGAATAGGCGGAGATGATAATAACATAGGAGAAGTAGAAATTTGGGGCACTATACCGGAGGGGCTTATGAAAGCAATGTTTAATGATATAAATATAGAAATCGACAACTTCGCAGGAGTCAGGTATGTAGAAAAAGACCCAAATACATACAACGCTGAATTTGTAGAGGCTCTCGCTTCCGGCCGCGGACCTGACTTGTTCCTGCTTCCGCATGACTCTATCGTGCGCCACAGTGATAAGCTGATTGAGCTTCCGTATAAGAGTTTTTCTGAAAGAGAATTTAAAAGCACCTTTATAGAAGAAGGGGAGATGTATCTTACAGAGACAGGAATACTGGGTCTGCCATTTACTATTGACCCTTTGGTAATGTACTGGAACAGAGACATTTTCCAAAATGCAGGAGTCGCAAACCCTCCTGAGTTTTGGGACGAGCTGTTTGTACTTAGCCCTAAGATCACGCAAAGAGACCTCGCATCTAATATAACAAGAAGCTTTACAGCGCTCGGTGAGTTTAGAAATGTTGAAAATGCAAAAGAGATTTTATCGGCTTTGATAATCCAGTCCGGCAATCCTATAATTGCATCTTCGGGCGGTGAGCTAAGATCAGTAATCAGAGAAAATATAGGATTCTCAACTTCTCCCGCAGAATCTGCCGTTAGGTTTTACACTGAATTTTCAAATCCTGTAAAATCTGTCTATTCATGGAACCGCTCGCTTCAGAATTCCAAACAGCTTTTTGCAGCAGGGGACTTGGCGATTTATTTTGGATTTGCGAGCGAATTAACAGATATAATTCGCGCAAATCCTAATCTTAATTTTGACGTTAGCTTGCTTCCCCAGCTTAGAGACTCCAACAAAAGAGTTACATACGGGAAGATGAGCGCGTTTGCAGTTCCAAGAGCATCAGCAAATCCCACAGGAGCTTTTATTACTGGGATTATGCTAACAGATGCTGTCAATGTCTTTGCCTTCTCTCAAGCAATAGGTCTCCCGCCAGTTCGCAGGGATCTCCTCTCAAACAGACCTACTGACGCATTCTCCTCTGTCTTTTATGACTCTGCCCTTATCTCAAACGCTTGGCTTGAGCCGGACAGTGCAGGGGCTGATGATATTTTCCAAAATATGATTGAATCAGTAACATCTGGCCGCGCGCGCCTCAGCGAGGCGATTAATATTGCTGACGAAGAGCTAAATCTGCTTTTGAATAGTAGATAATGTGGAGGCGGAAGAAGGTCTTTCCTCATCGCATAGCGGAGCGGAGCAGGGAGGTGAGACCTTGGGGAGCCGACAAAAATTGTTTACACAACCACCTTATTCTGCTATTATTACCATAATGAGAAATCTAAAGAAAAATCAGTTCAAAGTCTTAATAGAGCAGGATGAGGACGGCTATTTTGTTGCAACAGTGCCAGCATTGCCGGGTTGTCATACTCAAGCAAAAACTCTCTCTCAACTTACAAGCCGCACCAAAGAAGCAATACAGCTTTGCCTTGATGTTGCGAAAACTAACGCGAAATATCGCAAAAAAATAAAACAATTTTCTTATGAACCTACATTTGTAGGCATGGACCTTGTCACTGTTTAAATAATCGTATGGGCAAGCGTCTTCCAATTCTTAAAGCGCGAGAAGTTATAGATATTTTACATTCACTCGGTTTTGTAAAAGTTCGCCAAAAAGGCTCGCATATGTTTTTTCAACATCAAGACGGAAGAAATACACTCATCTCAAGTCATGGCGGGGAAGATATAGGAAGGGGATTATTGCGCCAGATTTTAAGAGAGATTGATATAACCCCAGAAGAGTTTTCTAAACATTTGTAGTTTGCGGGAAAAGGTGCGACCTTGAGGAGGAGCTTCGCGACGGGAAAGGTCGTTCCTTGCGGAGCAAACATCAATCAAGAGCGTTTTTACACAGCCATCAGTTGATATTATTGGTTTAATACGACATAATTGTAATACAATGCTCAGTGCAAAACTAAAACTCAAAAACATTTACCCCGTTAGAGAATACATCGCGACTGGCCGCAGAAGTATGAGCGCGGGGTATAATGCCCTGCGCAAGTTCTCTAATGGGGTTTTCTGGACAGTTTTTGCTTTTCTACTGTTTTCGCCTGTAAATATAGTTTTTGCACAAGATGCTGGCGGTTCCCCTCCTAAAAGATCTAGCAGTAATGAATTAGTAAACCCACTTCAGTTTGACACAATAAAGGGCTTTCTTGAAGCAATGTTAAATGCAGTAGTTACTATAGCGACACCAATCGTAGTTCTGATGCTCGTCTATTCCGGTTTTCTTTTTGTTAAAGCGCAAGGTAATACGGATAAATTAACAGAAGCCAAAAAAGCTATTACTTGGACAATAATAGGCGCAGTAATAGTATTAGGCGCGTTTGTGCTTTCAAGTGCGATTAAAGGTACGGTTGATCAGCTACAAAACGGCAGTACAAACAGCACGCTTGATGCTTATAACAGAACTTTATTTGATGAATCAAGAAGAACTAAGTCTGACTTGAACAGACTTCGAAATGTTCGTACTAAAGTGCCAAAAGATGCAAGTCAATCGGAACCGCTATATAATTTGAATGACTCTTCTGAACAACCAGAACCAAATACGCCGGAAAATCAGGAGATTCAACGGCTCAGAGATCTGTTTTAGATGATTTATGAGGAGCAAAATAAAAGCATGAAAAAATATTTTACAATCATATCAATTACTTTACTTATAACACCAGTAATTGCACTTGCTGCTCCGAGAAATCTAACAGAGCTGATGAGATTATTTGTAAAGCTTTTAGATCAGGCAGTTGTAGTAGTTGGAGCTTTGGCTCTTTTGTTTTTCTTCTGGGGGTTGGCAAAATTTATCCTTTATTCTAGTAATGAAGAAAAAAGAAAGGAAAGTAAGGGAATTATGATATGGGGGATCCTTGCTTTATTTATAATAGTAACGATTGGAGGTATTATTGCCTTGCTGGACAATACTTTTCTCGGAGGAGCTGGCACAATACCGTTGTTTTTTCCATAAATAAGATGAAGGGTTTTTATCAACAGCAATATTATTGACATAATAAATTATATCGCCTTTAATATGAATATTATTAAGCATAAAACTTGAAAGAGATTCTTCCTGGATCTTTATAAGGTTTTTGATTTATCAAATATAATATGACAAAAAAAATCATTAATACAATTATATTATCGTCATTTGTATTATCACCAGCTTTAGTCTTGGCAGCTAATCCGTTTTTGGATGTCTTGGGCAATTTTGAGGCGTGGATAGGCGATACGATATTGATTGTTATTGGATTAGCGATTGCTTTTTTCTTTTGGGGTCTTGCAAAGTATATCTTGAACGCAGGAGACGAAGAAAAGAAAAAAGAAGGCAGGAGCATAATGATATGGGGCATTATCGCATTATTTGTGATGGTATCTGTGTGGGGGATTGTTCGTCTTCTTGCGGAAACTTTTGGCGTTAGACCAGATGCAAATCTAAAAGTTCCAAGTATAACCATTCCTCCAGTTAAACCATAATTTATTAGTCTAAAATATATATAATGAGAAAATTTATTACCATATTTAGTTTATCTATATTAATTGTGCCAGCAATAACTTTCGCACAAGCTGGCGATATTGGTATTGAAACAGCGTTAAGTAATGTTGGGGCTTTAGTTAACGCACTAGTTCCTATTGCTATAGGTTTTGCTGTACTGTTCTTTTTTTGGGGTCTTGCAAAATATATTCTTAATGCAGGAGACGAAGAGAAAAAGAGTGAAGGTAGAAACATAATGATATGGGGCCTCATCGCTTTATTTATTATGGTCTCTATTTGGGGGATTATAAATGTTCTTGCGGAAACTTTTGGCGT
>JBHHYD010000046.1:0-4195 GCA_046757385.1 Minisyncoccia bacterium
TGAGGAACAATACACTCTCTGAATTTGTTTACTATACCGCGTACTCAAGATGGAATGATGAAGAAGGGAGACGTGAGACTTGGGTTGAAACAGTTGATAGATACATGGATTTTATGAAAGAAAACATGGGGGACAAAGTTACAGACAAAGAATACGAAGAAGTGAGAGGCGCAATATTAAATCAAGATGTTTGTCCGTCAATGCGGCTACTTTGGTCTGCGGGACCTGCCGCGCGTGAGTCAAATGTGTGCGCGTATAATTGTTCTTATGTTGCGCCTACACGACTTCGTGACTTTGGCGAGATAATGTACATATCAATGTGCGGTACTGGCTTAGGATTTTCTGCTGAGTCAGAAAATGTACAACAGCTTCCGCAAATCCAGAGGCAAAAAGGAACAGTACTTAAAACACATGTTGTAGATGACAGCAAAGAGGGGTGGGCAAATGCCTTTGTTTTATGCCTTGAAACGTGGTTTTCCGGCAAGGATATAGATTTTGACTACTCGCAGCTGCGTCCAGCAGGAGCGAAATTAAAGACTATGGGAGGCCGCTCTTCAGGACCTGAACCCCTTATAAGTCTTATGGAATTTGCAAAGGAGAAAATACTTGCAAGACAAGGAAAACGGCTTCGCAACATTGATGTTCACGATATTGTTTGTAAAATTGGCGAGATAGTTGTCGCAGGTGGGGTAAGACGAAGTGCACTTATATCTTTGTCTGACCTTGACGATCCCGAAGTGAGGGACTCAAAGAAGGGGCAGTTTTATATGACAGAACCGCAAAGAATGATGGCGAACAACTCTGCAGTTTATACAGAGAAGCCGACAGCGGAGCATTTTCTTGATGAATGGACAGCTCTTGTAAAAAGCAAAACAGGAGAGCGAGGAATATTTAATGCTGCAGGGTTTGAAACACAGCTCCCGAAGAGACGAACAGAACTTCTAAAGAAAAAATATGGAAAAGATTTGAGCAAAGCGCTTATAAGAGTGAACCCTTGCGGAGAGATTTATCTGCAGTCACGGCAATTTTGTAATCTTACAAGTATTGTAATTCGTACAGAAGACAGCAAAGAAAAATTAGAAAAGAAAATGGAGATAGCCACGCTTCTTGGAACGTACCAATCAACTTTAACTAACTTTGGATACTTGTCAGCAGAATGGAAGAAGAACTGCGAGTCAGAAAGACTACTTGGTGTTTCGCTAACAGGATATTATGACAACAAAATGTCCAGAGAGTCGGAAGTGTTAGAAGATTTGAGAAATGTAGGAGTGAAGACAAACAAAAAATACGCAAAAAGATTTAAGATTAAAGAATCAACATGCATTACTTGTGTAAAGCCGCACGGCAATTCCTCGCAGCTCTTAGATACTGCATCTGGTATGCATCCAAGATATTCAAAGTATTACATAAGAAGAGTGCGAGTCTCTGCAAGCGACCCAGTGTTCCACATGCTTAAAGACCAAGGAGTTCCTTATCATCCGGAAGTCGGGCAGACAGAGGAGAATGCAACAACATTTGTTCTTGAGTTTCCGGTTGAGTCTCCAAAAGGGGCGGTTTTGAAAGATGATGTTGGGGCAAAGGAAATGCTTGAAGAATGGAAGAAACTAAAAATCAGCTTCACAGAGCATAATCCGTCTGTGACTATCTATGTCGGAGAGGATGAATGGGTAAGTGTTGCAAACTTCCTGTATGAAAATTGGGATTATGTAGGAGGACTTTCATTTCTTCCGCGCGCGGACCATGTGTACAAACTTGCGCCATATGAAGAGATAAATAAAGAAAAGTATGAAGAGCTCGTGTCACGCGTTAAAGATGTGGATTTCTCAAAACTTGTAACATACGAGTATGACGACACAACAAAAGGAGCAAAAGAGCTTGCCTGTGTGTCAGGAACCTGCGAGATATAGCCATTTTGAACGGCTAAACTTCTATGAAGTTTAGCCGTTGGCTTTTTGGGGCTTTAATGCTATAGTTCGCCAAGACAAACTAAATTCTGATTCTGTTTAGTTATTTGAAAGGGGGAACATATGTCTATTATGACTATTCTTGTGGTGAAAGATATTTCAGAATTTTTTAGAGCGGTAAAAGAAAAAGAAGATGTATACCATACCATTATTTGGGAACACGTCTGTCCAATAACCGAAGACAATGAATTTGGAAAAGAATGTTGGATTTTCTTCATTAATGAAGATATGAAAACAGTTTTCGAAAGAAATAGACCAGAAGACTTTGGTATCGAAAGAGATATCCATAGAGATATAGAAGATACTTGTTATGCATTTGTAGGAGATATTGAAGTTGTAAATGTTGGATTTAAGAAAATCGGTTATGACATTAACCTAAGGGCTAGTTTTGCTAAGTGAGCAAAACTAGCCTGTTTTTGTTGCAATATTTGCTATTTATGCTATACTATGGACAGTTCTTATATCGGGCGATAGCTCTACGGAGAGGAAAGTCGGGACACACAGTTTTTTATAAACAATCGTAGTGGGTAACACCCACCTTGAGCAATCTTAGAGTTGCGAACAGAGACGAGCTTATTAAGTTAAGTTGAAACGGCAAAATACTTACGAGTGTGCAAAGTCGAGCCCGCCGAAGCTTTATGCGAAGGTGGGAGTGCTGCAAATGATACAATTGGCAACAATTGTGCAAGACAAATTATCGTCGATAACAGAATCCCGCTTATAGATATAAGAGCCAAATATATGAAAAACCCCCGCGCAAAGCGCGGGGGTTTTTCTAATCCACAATCTCCGCTTTTCTCCAAATAAGCAAATTGCTAATATGATATACTATAAGCAATTATTAGTAATATATTAGCTATTATTTAATTTATGGAATATGCAACATTGAATGTAGAGGACCGCGATGGGACGCCTTTCTTGGAAAGTCTAGCGCTCTACTTTATTATCGGAGTGATGTTTCTTCTTCCGATTTTCTTTATACCTTCTTTATCAATACCGTTTTCGTTCACAAAATCTCTTCTGATTTTTGTAAGCGTTCTGGCAGCATTCTTCCTCTTTTTAATTTCACGATTAAAAAGAGGACAAGTCGCGCTGCCCACAAGCGCTATTTCACTCGTTGCATGGGGGCTACCGCTTGCATATCTTGCATCTGCAATCTTCTCCGGCAACTCAATCGTGTCTTACTTAGGACAAGGGTTTGAAATAGATACTTTTGGTTTCATCGCTATCATGGTTCTGATGCTTTCTTTAGTGCCACTTCTCCTCAAGACAAGAGAGTTAGTGTTTAGGATTCACATCGCGCTTCTTCTGTCTCTCATAATACTCTCAGTATTTCAGGGGCTTCGTCTGATCTTTGGCGCGGATTTTCTTTCATTTGATATCTTTACAAGTGCAACTTCAAATCTCTTAGGAAAGTGGAATGATTTAGGTATCTTTTTTGGACTCACATCAATACTTTCTCTTATTACACTTGAAGGACTCTCACTTAACAAATTATCAAGAATAATCCTTCACGTGATTCTCGGAGTATCTGCTTTGTTCCTTGTGGCTGTAAACTTTCTTCCTGTGTGGATTACTGTAGGGCTCTTTGCTTTAGGGCTTTTTATCTACAATATCTCAAAAGGGAAATTCAAAACTCCTGTAAAAAGTGACAGCGCATCTCCAAACAGGGAGGGCACTAAAACATTCCTCTCATCTCTCATTGTATTGATTCTCTCTCTCGTGTTTATAATTGGCGGTTCCACTGTAAGCGGATATACTTCTTCATTTTTCAGGACAAACCAGATTGAAGCTCGTCCGTCATGGCAAAGTACGATAGATATTGCAAAGAAAACTTATAACGACAGCATTCTTTTCGGCTCCGGTCCAAACACATTCGTAAACCAATGGACCCTTCATAAACCGCAATCAATTAACAACACGCTTTTCTGGAACATTGACTTCAGCTCTGGCATCGGGCTCGTTCCGACTGCATTTACAACCACAGGACTTTTGGGAGGAATCGCGTGGATTGCATTCTTTGTATTCTTCCTGTACAGCGGATTTAGAAATTTGGTAGTATCTGCGGTCGAAGACAGAGCGTCTTACTATTTATCACTGTCTATGTTCTTAGGCAGTCTATATTTGTGGATATTTACAGTAATATATATACCAAATGCAGTCATAGTGACCCTTGCGTTTCTCTTGACTGGTATGTATATAGCGTCATTGCGATATCGTTCCAGCGCTCA
>JBHHYD010000047.1:0-3913 GCA_046757385.1 Minisyncoccia bacterium
CGAAAGTATTTTTTTGTGTCTTTTCGTGTGTTTCGTGGGCTTTTTTGAAATTCCTATGCATTAATTAGCTCCCTCAGCCTGCCATACATTTTTTCCGACTCGTTCTGATCAGATATTGAAAATATTAGTGTGTAAATTTTTCCTGAATATAAGAGATTGCTTCCTCTATTGCGATTACGGTATTATCCAGATCATCCTCCGTATGCCTGTAGGCAATATATCCATGATGATACGGCTGCATGAAGACACCCCTTCTGATAAGCTGTGTATAAAAAGATTTACGTTTTTCTTTGTAGGTCTTTTGCGCGTCCTTTTCAAAAGTTATAAAAAACATTGGAGCTATGCCGCTTAGCTCGGCACCCACATTACTGTTTTCAATAACTTGCTTTAATCTCTTGAAGAAACGTTCTCCCTTTTCCCATATCTTTTCCAGTACATTTTCACGTTCAAGTATCTCTATAGTTTTTAATGAAGCAATGTACGGCAGGCTGTTCGGGAAAAAAGTAGAGGAGACAAACACCTCTTTTTCACCGGTTTTCATAATATCGGCCTTTCCGGTAACAGCGCTTATGGGATAGCCATTAGCCATAGCTTTTCCAAAACAGGCAAGATCAGGCGTGACTCCATAATACTTTTGAGCGCCGCCCAGGTTTATGCGAAAACCCGTTCGTATTTCGTCAAATATCAGAACAGTACCGTATTTTTCTGAAACCGCTTTTACTCCTTCCAGGAAGCCCGACTTCGGCTCTTCCATTTTCTGTGCGAGGGGATGACCGAATGGGGTAAGAATTATGGCCGCAGTTTCATCGCCATGCCTTGACATTAATGCTTCCAGTGAATTGAGGTCATTGTAATGGAATTCGTAAACATCCTCATACAGTTTTTCAGGGATACCGCCTTTCACTTCAACACACCAGTCATGCCATCCATGGTAACCGCACCGCATGATCATTGTCCTTTTTGTATACGCCCTGGCCAATCGTATGGCGGTTGTGGTAGCATCCGAGCCTGTCTTCACAAAGATAGTCATTTCAGAGCATGGTATAAGCTCTCTAAGTTTCTCCGCCAATTGGTTCTGATACCTCTGAGTAATTGAAAAGCAGAAACCCTTGTCTCTGATCTGTTTAATTACCTCTTCATCGATCTCTTCTTCTCTATATCCCAGGATAATAGGCCCGTATGCGCAGAGAAAATCAATATATTCGTTTCCATCAACATCAATAATCTTTCCTCCTTTGCCGGATTCGACAAAGATCGGGTATTCACCCTCCACAAAATTATAAGGCCTTCGTATCCCGAGAACACCGCCTGGTATCAGTTTTTTGCCATCTTCAAAAAGTTTGAGGCTTTCAGATATATTTAACTTCTTCATTTCTTTCATGATTGACTTTTACAAATTTCTTTTGGAGAGATAACAACCGCTGGTCGTGTTTTTTGAATTTCGGTGCCAGATGGAGAGGAAGGGGCTTGAACAAGAACATTTCAAAGACTTCGTCGCCCTTTATTTTTTTACAATTGAGAAATTTGCTGCACGGGTCTTATTCTAATGTTACTGCGGATTTCAAAGAACCATCGGAAAAGGACTGAGGTCAAAGTAAAAGATACATAACTTATACGCAACCGCACGCACATTTAATATCCCGAGGAGCATTTAACCTCTCATTTAACCTCTTATTTTTAATCTCTCAGTCCCTCTCCACCCATATTATATCATATAAAGCCTCTTTTTTCCATGAAGCAATGTAAATTTTTTTACCTTGCTATCGACTACATCTGGGTAAATATGCATAGCTAATGCCAAAAGAAGATATTCCGAAAACGTCGAAGCTATAGACATAGTATTTTCAAAATATTCTTTAATTTAGCGTGTCTTTGTTCTATTCTCAATTTTGGGATAAATGAGGGACAGACACTAATTAAATAAAAGAGTGTCTGTCCCTATATCAAACTTTAAATGGATAACGGATAAGAACAATGCTACTACGTTTTACTATGTGTTGGGCCATTTAACTGCCTCGCCATCTTCAATTGAGTAGACATCCTCTTCCTTTGCGTTAAGCCAATCGAAGCTTCCTGATTCAGTGACTAATTCCATCAGTTCACGAACAGAAATATCGTCTGATAGCACTTTTGGTTTTTGTAATTTACGACGAGAAATTATAAACGCTGAAAAGATTTCGACCTCTGTTCGCTCTTGAGATGTCATTTCATTAAGTAATTGAGAAAGCCTATCGGACATAAAATAAAACCTCCAAAAATTTATAGAGACTATTTACGTATAAAGTGTAGCAACTTTATAGAGTATAATTACTTATCTTTATTAGCAATTTGCCTGACTATGAATGTTCCAACATGTTCAGCATATGTTCCGCGACCAAAACCGGCATCAAAACCGAGTTCTGTGGCCAGTTTGTTAGTAATCTTTGGCCCTCCTGCCACTATAATGAAATCGTCACGAATGCCTTCCTTGTTCAGGAGTTCTATGAAATTGGTCATGTTTGCAATGTGTATGTCTCTTTGTGTAACCACCTGCGAAACCAGGATTGCGTCGGCTTTGACTTTTTTGGCAAATTCTATAAGTTCAACGTTAGGAACCTGTGCTCCAAGGTTGTGTGATTGAATCATCGGGTATCTCTCCAGTCCATAATGATGATTATAACCCTTCATATTCATAATGGCATCCAGACATACCGTGTGGGCATCAGAACCGGTACAAGCGCCTGCGATTACAATTTTTCTCCCTATTTTATCTTTAATGAAATCATTGATTTCCTGGAAATTTAAATAGCCTTCTTTCAAGTGTTCGTCAACCTTAACTTTATCTAAATCGATGCTTTTGTTTGTTTCTCCGTATACCAGAAAAAATGTATATCCATCTGCAAGCGCTTCCGAATGAACGACTTCACAAGACTCGAAACCCAGCTCTAAAACAAACAACCGTGCCGCCTCTTTTGCCTTCGCAGATTCAGCAACCGGTAATGTAAAGGAGATCTGAACAATTCCATCATTTAATACATCTCCATAAGGCATAATGTTCATAATGTTTTTTCCTAAAACAATTCTTTTTTTAAAAATCCTTCCACCGGGTTCCAGTATTCAGGAGATTTTTTAAAAACACCTTCATATCCTTTACCTCCATCTTTTTGTCTTTTAATATCAGCGAACAGTCCCTTTTCTATAGAATCGAAAAGGCCTGTCTCCTCAACCTCCTTCAAAAACTCAATCGTCCTGTCTAATACTTCTTTAGCCCGGTTGGCAACTATCCCATCCTTTTTAAATTCGATTTCATCAGAAAAATCAGCCATGTTGTTCATAACATATTTTGCATTTTCGACTGCAAGAAAACGATCCTGAATATGAGGTGTATGGATAGCTTCTGTCAGCATCCCCAGCAGGTGAATTGATTGATTTGTCGCCTTAGAAACAAAATTAAACATCGTATTCATAGCATATCCTCTAAAGATATTCCCTGTCATAAATTTTGTCGGGGGCATATATTTAAGTGGATAGTCAGGAAATATCTCCCTTGCCATTTGAGCCTGAGCCAGTTCATACAGAAAACCGTTTTTAATCTTTGGATCCATTTCAAAGGCATGCCCAAGGCCTGTAAGATGATGTGGAAGGCCGGCATTGCTAGCAAATTGAGCATTTATCAATTGAGAGGCAAGAACGGTATACGCCTTATCATATGCGTCAGAAGTGGTTAAATAATTATCCTCTCCGGTGTTAATGATAATGTCAGCAAAAGAATTTATCATTCGTGAAAAGTGCTGATCAATAAATGTTCTGTACATGTTAATATCACGAAAGAGTACTCCATACATGGAATCATTCAGCATCATATCAAGACGTTCCAAAGCACCCATTACGGCTATTTCAGGCATACAAAGCCCTGAACAATAATTTACCAGAC
>JBHHYD010000048.1:0-3614 GCA_046757385.1 Minisyncoccia bacterium
TGACGATATTAAATGTTTGTATGGTGAAGATCCTGATTATAGTGCTGGTGATACCTTGCGGCTCATTTTACCTTTTTTAAGAGCATATGGCGTGTCAAATAAAGGCATCGAATACTTTGTAACAAATATAAAGAAGATCAATTTTCTTAATGGTGCAAAAGAAATGTACCGTTATTTACAAGCTAATGGAACTCCTGTTTTTATCATAAGCACAAGCTATGAGCAATTTGCTTATCTTGTAGCTGATGAAATAGGTATTAGCCGAGAGAATGTATATTGCACGAGATTGAATCTTGATAAGTATTTTTTCAGCGAAGATGAAAAGAAAAAAATAAAATATTTTCTTTATGAGATAATAGAATTACCTACTATTGTCATTCCTGAAAATAACGGTGGTACTCCGAAGCTAAGCGAAGAGACAAAAAAGACCTTTAATCAATTAGAGGATATCTGGAAAGAAATGAATGACATGAAATGCGGCGAGTTATTGAGGGATGTGATTGTTATGAATGCAAACAGAAAGGTTAAAGCTGTTAAAGAAATTCTAGAGAAAAGAATATAGCAAAAAGACAAAAAACGGGACTCACAATAAGTGGGTCCTTTTTTATGATGATGTAACTGTTTTTTTATTCCAAATTAGTTCGGTTAACCGAACTAATTTGGGTAATAAGGTTTTATGTAAGTAATTTGTTCATCGCTCCTCAAGGACTGACCTCTTCCGTCGCAAAGCTCCTCCTCGAGGACAGACCTTTTCCCGCGATGAATTTTATTCGGAAAGTTTTTTGCGGATTTCTTTTAGTATCTGTTCTGCTAGTTTTTTATTTTCTTTTAGATGTTGACGAGTTGCGTCGTAACCTCTGCCTAGTTTCTGGTCACCAAATGAATATGATGCTCCGGATTTTTGTACGATGTCGTATTTTTCACCGAGTGCGAGTATTTCTCCCTCCCGTGAGATGCCTTCGTTGTACATGAGATCAAATTCTGTGACTTTGAAAGGTGCTGCGACTTTGTTTTTCACAACTTTCACTCGCACTCTTCCTCCCATAACTTCATCTGCCTTTTTGATCTGCGCTATCCTTCTTATGTCGAGTCTAACGGAAGTATAAAATTTGAGCGCCTTACCACCTGTTGTTGTTTCAGGGTTTCCAAACATTACGCCGATTTGCATTCGTATCTGGTTTATGAAAATCACTATTGTTTTTGATTTTGCAACTATTGCAGTAAGCTTTCTTAAAGCTTGTGACATAAGGCGCGCTTGTTTCCCAACATGGTGCGCTCCCATATCACCTTCTATCTCATCTTTCGGGGTGAGTGCTGCAACAGAGTCAACTACGATTACATCAAGCTTTCCGGAGCGTACTAAAGACTCTGTGATTTCAAGTGACTGCTCACCAGTGTCGGGTTGTGAAAGCAGAAGCTCTTCTGTCTTAACACCAAGTTTTTTGGCATACACAGGGTCCATCGCATGTTCTGCATCTATAAAAGCACACACTCCGCCTTTCTTCTGCGCTTCTGCGATTACATGAAGAGCGAGTGTAGTTTTTCCTGATGATTCGGGGCCAAAGATCTCAACTATCCTGCCGCGCGGAAGTCCACCTATACCAAGCGCCCAGTCAAGCCCAATTGAACCAGTAGAGATAGCGTCTATATCTACTTTAGGTGTTTCGCCGAGCTTCATTATGGATTCATCGCCGAATTTTGTTTTTATTTCTTTGATTGCTTCATCAATGCTTGAATTTTTTGTTTTAGGTGCTGCTTTTGTTTTTGCCATTTTATTTGTAAATTAATTCTAATGTTTTTTCGGTGTCTCGCCCGAATCTGTCCTTTGCTTTAATTGTTATTATATTATACCCGTAAGATAGGAGCAATTTCTCGCTAAACTCTCCTTCATCATCTGTAAATATCTGTTTGTCGTTCATACTTATGCGCGATATGTTTTTTGCCACTCCTTTTATATTTATGAGAGATTGTTCTACCGATGCGCCGTTTAGGGGAGTCTTTATTTTGACCACTGGCCCCGCTATTATATTTCTTGCTTGGAAAGAAGCGTAACCGAGAATAATAACTATAAAGAATATAAAGCCAAAGACTCGCAGATAAGAACTTAAATTTTTGTTAAGATTCTTCTTCATATTCT
This sequence comes from Minisyncoccia bacterium, assembly GCA_046757385.1. GTDB lineage: Bacteria > Patescibacteriota > Minisyncoccia > Phycocordibacterales > UBA2163 > UBA2163. The sequence goes on from JBHHYD010000048.1 coordinate 2,138, forward strand.
TCTTCATCTTCGTCAGAAACACTTTCGTCATCGTATTTCTCTAATACTTCGCGCGGTTTTGCGCCGTCTGCAGGGCCTATCACACCTTTCTCCTCCAGTATATCTATTAGGCGCGCTGCTCGTGCATATCCTATACGAAGTTTTCTTTGCAGATATGATGTAGATGCTTTACCAGCATGGATTACAGTCTCTTTTGCTTCTTCGTATAGTTCATCTTCTTCCTCATCTTCGTTTTCATCAAGTATTGCCTCAAACACTGCGCTGTTGTTTGTATCACGAGTTCCATTTGCAGATAGATCAATTTCATTTTGTACATCGTCGCCATAGTTTTTTATTAAATACTTAGCGACTTTTTTTACTTCATTTTCTGAGATGAATGCTGCTTGAAGGCGTCTTGGTTTTGACATCTCTCCTGAGAGATAAAGCATATCTCCCGAGCCCAAAAGTTTTTCAGCGCCGCTTCCGTCTAAAATCGTTCGCGAATCAATTTGTGAAGCAACCTGAAGAGCAATTCTTGACGGGATGTTTGCTTTGATGAGTCCGGTAATGACATTTACAGATGGTCTTTGTGTTGAAAGTATGAGATGGATCCCAACAGCTCTGCTCATTTGAGCGAGACGCACGACTACTGATTCAAGTTCCCTAGGATACATCTGCATAATATCTGCAAGCTCATCTATAACGATTGCAATATAAGGCATTGCTTCTACTTCTTCTCCGTCATTTTCTTCCTCTTCTTCATCTTCTAATCCAGCAATGCTTTCATGATATGACTCAATATCTCGTACAGAATTCTCTTCAAGTACTCCATATCGTCTGTCCATCTCTTTTGCAGCCCATTTGAGAGCTAAGATCGCTTTTTTAGGGTCTGTGATGACGGGAGTAAGAAGATGAGGAATGTTGTTGTATAAAGTCAATTCTACTCGCTTAGGGTCAATCATTATGAATCGCAGCTGTTCAGCTGAGTTTCTAAAAAGCAGGGATGTTATAAATGTGTGAATTGTTACGGATTTTCCTGACCCTGTGGCTCCGGCAATAAGCACATGGGGCATTTTACCTAAGTTTCCGAAGTATGATTTGCCGGTAATATCTTTACCGAGAGAGACCAAAAGAGGTTTTTCGGAATTTTGAAATTCTGACGAACCTAGTAATGTAGAAAGACCAACAGTTGTTTTGGCGGTATTTGGCACCTCAACACCAACCAATGACCTGCCTGGGATAGGTGCTTCTATACGAACAGGGTGTGCGGCAAGTGCAAGCTCAAGATTGTTCTGCAGGCCTAGTATTTTTGAAAGTCTCACACCTTCAGCAGGCTTCAAGGCATATCTCGTGACAGAAGGACCAATAGATATTTCATCTACTTGTACATCAACTCCAAAGTTTTGCAAAGTGCGCTTTATAATATTTGCATTTGCTTTTATGTCTCCGACACCGGGTTTTCCTCTGTCCTTCTCAAGTATTGAAAGAGGGGGAGGGG
>JBHHYD010000049.1:0-3596 GCA_046757385.1 Minisyncoccia bacterium
CTTATTGAAGAATACATGCTTCTTGCAAACAAAGAGGTCGCTACTTATATAAATAAATTAAACAAAAAGGGGCTACTTTTCGTATATAGAATTCATGATGTGCCAGATCCAGAGAAGATACAGGATTTGAAGATTTTCGTTAATGCTATTGGTTACGACTTTAGCCCTAAAGAATCTGGAGTAACCACACACGATATAAACAACCTCTTCAAGCAGATAGAAGGCAAACCAGTAGAAGACCTTATAAAAATCTCCGCTATTCGCTCTATGTCAAAGGCTGTGTACTCAACTAAAAATATTGGGCACTTTGGGCTTGCGTTCAAATATTATACGCACTTCACTTCCCCTATCCGCCGGTATCCTGACCTTATGGTGCATAGGATTATGAAGATGGAGCTTGAAGGAGACAAGATACCAAAAGAAGAGCTTAAGAAATATGAAAAACTTACGCTCACTTCAACTGAGCAGGAGATAGAAGCAACTCAAGCAGAGCGCGACTCTATCCGCTACAAACAAGTTGAATATATGAAAGATCATGTTGGAGAAGTCTTTGACGGAAAAATAACCGGCGTCGCTGAATTTGGGATCTTCGTGGAAGACGTAGAGACCAAGTCAGAAGGGCTCGTACATGTCAGCAAAATCGGCGATGACTTCTACACGCTTGATAAAAAGACATACAGCATTAAAGGTGAGAGAAACGGGCAATCTTACTCTCTGGGAGATAAAGTAAAAGTAAAGCTCACAGGCGCCGACCTAGACAACAAAACCCTTGACTTTGTGTTTGTGTAGGAGTATAAAAATGGTAGAAAATAGTTAATTTTATAAATCTCAAAAGGAGGTAATAAATTGGATACTGTAACAGAGAAAGAAACGTTATGGGGATTTCAAGAAAAAGATATTGTAACAATAGATTCTTGCGAAATATTGGGTGGAAAAAGATGGGAAATACTTGTATTTAATATTGTAGAAAACCACTTTGGAGAACAGGGATGTTTCCCCAAGCCCAACGATGGAATGTATGTGAAAAGAAAAGATACTAATAATTTTGATGACTACATTAGTATATTTCTACATTCACATTGTCCAATTGATGGCTTAGTATTACTTGAACGATCTGATTACAAATTCAAAGTTGGAGATCGTGTATATGTAAATAAAATTGGACAAGGAGAGATAATTGTCATAAATCCGGAACAAAGATTAGATTTTGTTTACCTTGTTCTTTTAGATGAAAATACTATCAAAGAAGGTTCTAATGGTCATGATATAGCAAATTATTATGAAGAACCATGGTTTCCTGATAAATATGTAGATATTATGAAAAAAGGGATAGTATTTTGGTGTCCAGATACTAAACTAAAACTTCTAAATTAACAAGCTGAAAAAGACCCTGTAGAAATACAGGGTTTTTATTTTTTAAACTTTTAGTTTCATATATGAAACTACTTTTTCGCATCTGGCTTTCGCATAGCCAGATGGTCTTGACTTTGTGTTTGTGTGAGAGTATAAAGATGTCAGAAAATAGTTAATTTTAATTTATAAGGAAAGGCGGTGTAACAATGATTAGAGATAATGCAAATACACTTACTGTAGTAACAACTGATTACACATGGTTTATACAAAATTACGGTACACAAGAGTTCATGTTGATTGAAATATGCAATAGTCTTAACGAAGACGAAAGAGAGTGGGTATTCCCTACTATAACAATAGAAAAGGGAGATTACAGATCTTTTGAAGAAGAGTGCGAAATAGCTCTTGTGCAACTAAGACAGAGAATTAATCATTGTTTTCCTACTGATGGTATGCAAAGAGTTGCTACATTGCACCCTAAACTTGGATCAATAAATTTTAAAGAGCATTTTTCTCTTTTGTGCATTCATAGCTGCCCAAAGAATTCTGATATTATAGATACAAAAGGAATAAAGAAAATTAAAATGTTCCCTTTAGAAGAAATAAAGAAACTAAAGCTTGCTTTTGGAGAAAATAAAATAATACCTATTTTAGAAGATTTTCTTTCTCCTCCGACTTTATTCTTTGTCAAAGACACTTGTTGAGTAAAAAGACCCTGATGTTTAGGGTCTTTTTTATCTTGTGTATTTGGCTTAATTTCGGTACTATTTGACTATGACTAATGAGTCAAAAAACAAAGGAAAATTGGGAACAGAACCGTACAAAGGGGTACGGGATTTTTATCCTGCCGATCAGGCGGTTCAGAACTATATTTTAAACAAGATGCGGAAGACCGTGGAGAGTTTTGGCTATGTAGAATACGGCGCCTCAATCCTTGAACCCACAGAGCTCTACGAAGCCAAATCAGGCGAGGAGCTTGTAAAAGAGCAGACATACACTTTCAAAGACCGCGGAGACAGAAACGTAACCCTTCGCCCGGAGATGACGCCGTCTCTTGCACGGATGATCGCAAGCAAAAAGCGAGAACTCTCTTTCCCACTCCGATGGTACTCTATACCAAATGCATTTAGATATGAAAGACCTCAAAGAGGCAGAGTGCGTGAGCATTGGCAGTTAAATGCTGATTTGTTTGGCGGCAATGAGATAGATGCTGATACAGAAATAATCTCACTTGCCTATCAGATCATGAAAGACTTCGGAGCTGAAGATAAAGATTTTGAAATTAAAGTGAGTTATGCAGGGATGTTGGCAAAATATTTAAAAACAGAGTTTGAGATAGATGATGTGGGCGCCAATGCACTTGTAAAAATGATAGATAGATGTGGAAAAATATCAGATGAAGATTTTGAAAAAAAAGTAAGTGATGTAATCGGAAAAGATCGCGCTTCTAAACTTTTGAAAATGCTAAAAGAACAAAATACACAAGAGTTTGAGAAATACGACGAGATAAAATATTTAGAAGAATTAAAAAATAAACTTGGTTTTGAAATAACCATTGATCCATTTTTAACCAGAGGCTTTGACTATTACACTGGAATGGTTTTTGAAGTTTATGATACTAATCCAGAAAACAATCGTTCTGTGTTTGGCGGCGGACGATATGACAATTTGCTTGAAGTTTTTGGTGAAGAGAAGATCCCTGCTGTTGGTTTTGGAATGGGAGATGTGCCTGTCAAAAACTTTCTTGAAGTTAGAGATTTAATTCCGGAATATGTTTCTACAACTGACTTGGCAATCTGCACGCTTGCTGAAGAGAATATGCGATATGCACAAGAGTTGGCAAATAAACTTCGTGCAGAAGGGCTTAACATAGCCGTAGATTTGAGCGACAAAAAAGTTGGAGACCAGATAAAGATCGCAGATAAGCAAGGTGTCCCCTACGTCATTTGCATTGGAGAGGAAGAAGAAAAAAGCGGTCAGTTTAAATTAAAAGAGCTAAAGACTGGAAATGAAAAAGAAGTAAGTGCAGATGAGATAAAAAATATAATTTTGTAAAAGTGCGCAAAATAGTTTTTGACATTGAAACAAGTAACATATTTCAGGATGTCGGCAAAGCCGACCCTGCTCTTTTGGACTTGTCTGTAATTTCTATATATGATTCAGAGACAGACAAATATGTTTCTTACGTCCAAGAAGAGCTTCCTAACCTGTGGCCTATTATAGAAAAAGCGGATATGCTTATC
>JBHHYD010000050.1:0-3392 GCA_046757385.1 Minisyncoccia bacterium
AGTTTTTAGATATTTCTTCCCAGCCTAAAGATTTTAACTCACTAGCGCTTTCTAGACGATATGCGTCTATGTGAATTAAATTCTCAAAGTTTTGATTTTCTAATCTGTATATTTTTTCAATAACAAAAGTGGGGCTTGTAACAGTTTTCTCAAGCCCAAAAGCTTTTGCAACAGATTTTACAAAAGTTGTTTTGCTGGAGCCAAGATCGCCATAGAGAGCAACTATCAGAGCAGTGTTTTTGTTAGGCAAAAGATTTTCAATAAATTCTTTTGCTAATTCTTCTGTTTCTTTCAAGTTTTTTGATTTCATTGATACGATTTTAACATAAAAATGAGGCAAAAAAGATTAAATCTTTTTTGCCTCATGACTACTATTAATACCCGTACCTAAACCTGCCGTCATACCTACTGCCATATCTGCCATACCTTCTAGACCTTACATGTCCATTGTATCTACCCTCATGATCAAATATGTCACGGAAAAAATTATATCTCCTAACATGTCTATAACCATACCCTGGAACATATTCCCTTATGAAACGATATCTAACTGGTCGTTGTACAATTCGTACTTTTACAAACGCCTTTACAGGGAAAAGATTGAAAGATGTATAACTCTTACTTTCAGTCCTTGCTGGAACATACTTTCTTTCCTGTGCAACTGGGTATGTCTTTAAGGCTGATACACAGTTTTTATGACTGCCTGCTACTTCATAAAGTGATTTACAAGTGTAGCAGTAATATCTTATAGCGTAAGCTTCGCTTCCAACCATTCCGATCAGAAGCATTGTCAAAAGTACTAACATAGTCATTCTTAACTTCATAGCGTCCCTCCTTTGGTCTTCTGACCAGAAAAGTTTTAATGTAAAAAACTCTTATTTCTACCTCTATTATACCTCATTTTATGCTATTTTGTCAAGCAAAATCAACGTGTGGAAAAACTGTGGATTACAGCTATATACACAGATGTTTAATAGACATATTATATATACAGAGTGCTCTCTTTATATTTTTAGAGTGTTTTGTAAAACGAGAGGAGGTTCCAGTGTTTAAGAAATCCATAATGATATTGGTGTTAGCGATAGTGGTGGCAGGATTATTAGTGTTTAGTACAGGATCAAAACAAGAAGCGTATGCGAATGACAAGGTAGATAATGCTGTTACAGGTCTTAAGAATACAACAGGTGGTTGGACCAGTGCTCTAATCCACCCCGCAAAAGGTCTATCTGATGACAGCAGATCTGGGTGGGAAAAAACATACATGTTTATACCTGATCTGCTAGTAGGTGGGACCGAAGCCGCTATAAGAACAGCCGTCGGGCCGATAGATTTTGTAACAGCAGCGTTTAAGGAAGATAATATAGTTGAAGATGCGCCGTGGGAATATTGCCTTGTAGATAGTTAAAAGTAATATGATTATTAGTAACATTGGGCACTCTCTTGAGCCTCCACTTATAGTGGGGGCTTTTTTATTGATAACCACACGATTTATGCATAAAGCAACATTGTCGCCCACTTAAAAAGACGCTATCATAAAAGAAATGGTAACGTTTGACGAAACAAAGACAAATAAGAAGATAGAAGAGCTTCATAAGAAAGAGGAAGAGGAATTAGCAAGTATTCTCTCAAACAAGTACGGTCTTCAGTATATTGACCTTTCTCGCGTCCCTATAAACACAGACGCTCTGCAGCTTATAAGCGAGCAAGCGGCAAAGAACGCAAAAATCGCTGTTTTTAACAAAATCGGCAAGAAGCTTTCTGTCGCTGTGCACTCTCCAAACAACGACAAAACAAAAGAAGTAATAAAGACCCTAGAAGAAAGAGGCTACAAACCGACGATCCTTATGGCATCATCGGCAAGTATTGAGCGAGCGATAAAAAGATATGCCGACATATCATTTGCAACAGAAACAAAATCCGGAGTGCTTGATATATCTGGAGATGAGATACGAAATATCTTAAACGAATTAAAAAACGTAGAAGATGCTAAAAAACTAATTGAAGAGACGCTTAAGATGAAAAAGTCTTACAGAATTTCCCGAATACTTGAAGTAATTCTCGCCGGCGGTCTCTCATCTGAAGCATCAGATGTGCATATTGAACCGGCAGAGACATCAGTGCGTTTGCGCTACAGACTCGATGGAGTTTTGATAGATATTACAGAGTTTGATACAGCGACGTACAATCTTCTTCTCTCAAGGATAAAATTAACTTCAGGCCTCAAGTTAAATGTTAAAGACAAAGCACAAGACGGTAGATTCTCCGTGCGCATTGATGACAACGACGTTGAGATAAGAACGTCCATGCTCCCCGGCGCATATGGAGAATCGATTGTTTTGAGAATCCTTAATCCCGAGACAATAGCGCTTCCGCTTGAGAAACTTGGGATCGAGAAAAAACTTTTCGACGTTCTCGAAAAAGAAATCAAAAAACCAAACGGGATGATACTAACCACCGGCCCTACCGGCTCAGGGAAGACGACTACTCTTTATGGCTTCTTAAGAAAAATCCAAACACCGGAGAAAAAAATAATCACAATAGAAGACCCTATCGAGTACCACCTCGCAGGGATTGTGCAAACACAAGTTGATGACAAAAAGTACACATTTGGAAACGGTTTGCGCTCCGCGTTGCGTCAGGATCCTGATATTATAATGGTCGGAGAAATAAGAGATGAGGATGTAGCGTCGACCGCGATAAACGCAGCGCTCACTGGGCACTTAGTCTTCTCAACACTTCATACAAACAATGCGGCTGGTTCGTTCCCCCGTCTTGTTGACCTCGGAATTAATCCGAAAGTTATAAGTTCCGCAGTAAATATCGCCATAGCTCAGCGTCTTGTAAGAAAACTCTGCGAAACATGCAAGAATGAAGTAAGCTTGGATGCAGATAAGAAAAAAATAGTTGATGGTATTTTGAATTCAATTGTTGATAAGGAAAATATTCAGGGAGATGTTTCAAAAATCTGGGAAGCAGGAGGCTGTAGTGAATGCAACAGTACAGGATACAAAGGAAGGATTGGAATTTTTGAAGCAATAATAATGGATAAAGATATAGAAATGCTGGTTAAGAAGAGCGCAAGCGAAAGAGAAATAAGTGATGCATCAATGAAGCAGGGCCTTTTAACGATAAAGCAGGACGGAATACTGAAAGTTCTGAAAGGTGTTACTTCGTTTGATGAGTTGAGGAGAGTTGTTGAATTATAAAGTTCTTTTTAAGAAAAAAGTTACCAAGGGTAGCCCTTGTAGTCGTTAAGGGCTACCCTTGGTATCATTAATTCAAGATCATGAATCTCTAAGCAATGCTTTTAATAGTGATACTAAAAGTGAGCGTCTCGTTTGAGGATAGCTCGAGCGAATCTAACCTAAGTTAGGACCAAAGCGTCCTTAACA
>JBHHYD010000051.1:0-3391 GCA_046757385.1 Minisyncoccia bacterium
TAATTCACATAGACGCATATTGTTTAGAAAGCGCTAGTGAGTTAAAATCTTTAGGCTGGGAAGAAATATCTAAAAACTCTAAAAACATAATATTCATAGAATGGCCGGAGAATGTGAAAGAAATACTTCCCAAAGACAAACAAGAAATACACTTCAAATTCATAGACGAAAATACAAGAGAGATTTTGTGGTAAAATCACTATATGAGCGAGAAAAAGAAACTGGTATTACTTGATGCCCATGCGATTCTCCACAGGGCATACCACGCACTGCCTGATTTTACGTCAGACAAGGGCGAGCCAACAGGCGCACTTTATGGGCTTTCCGCAATGCTTTTGAAAATCATTTCTGATCTAAAACCTGATTATTTAGTAGCGTGCTATGATTTGCCGGAGCCGACATACAGACATGAAGTTTATGAGGAATACAAAGCAGGGCGCCCCAAAACAGACGACGAGCTCATAGCGCAGATGGATCGTTCAAGAGATATTTTTAAGTCTTTCAATATTCCAATTTACGAAAAAGCGGGATTTGAGGCAGATGATGTTTTAGGGACAATAGTAGAGCAGGTAAAAGGGAAGAAAGACATAGAAACAATAATTGCATCTGGCGATATGGATACTATGCAGTTAGTAAACGGAACCAAAGTTCGTGTTTATACTTTAAAGAAGGGAATCAAAGAGACAATTATCTATGACGAAAAGGGGGTTGAAGAACGTTTTGGTTTCAGTCCCAAACTTTTAATTGATTACAAAGGCCTTCGCGGGGACCCGTCTGACAATATTCCAGGAGTCGCTGGAATTGGCGAGAAAACAGCAACTATTCTTATACAGAGATTCGGCGCAATTGAGGACATATACAAAACACTTAAAAAAGACAAGAAAAAATTTGAAAAAGCCGATATAAAACCCCGTATTGTAAATATTTTAGAGGAAAATGAAGAAGAAGCGCAGTTTTCTAAAATGCTTGCGACTATTCGCCTTGATGTACCTATAAAATTTGAAGTGCCAAAGGAAACTTGGGAAAAAGAACTTGAAACTGAAAAGGTGTTAGATCTTTTCAAAGATCTTGGTTTCAGAACGCTTTCACAGAGAGTTAGAGATACTTTTGGTGTTTCTTCTGGTAATAACGATGAAGCTAGTCCAAGGTCGGACCTTGGACTTGGGTCAAAAGAAGTGGAAATTTCAGAAATAGAAATTAAAAAAGTCGCAATTGCCGTTTGGCTTTTGAAGTCAGATATTACAAATCCAGAACTTGAAGATATCTTGCAGTTTGCAAACACCGATTCATTTGAGAAAGCAAAAAAAGTAATACTTTCTGAAGTCAAAAAACAAAAGCTTGAAAAAGTTTACGAAGAAATAGAACTGCCGCTTATTTCTATAGTTGAGAAAATGAAAGAAACTGGTATTAAAATTGACGCCAAGTATCTAAAGAAACTTTCAGATGATTATCATAAAAAACTTTCAAGTCTTGAAAAGAAAATCTACAAACACGCAGGCAGTGAATTTAATATAAACTCACCCAAACAGTTAGGCGAAGTACTTTTTGACAAACTTGGACTAACTCCTAAAAACCAAAAAAAGACAGATACCGGCGCACGCTCTACTCGTGAATCAGAACTTGAGAAAATGAAGGATATGCACCCGATTATTAAAGAAATCTTTGTATACAGGGAACTTCAAAAACTTCTTTCAACTTATATAGACAATATTCCGCAGCTTCTAGATAAAGACGATCGTCTTCACGCAACATTTCTGCAAGCTGGCACCACAACAGGCAGGATGGCGTCGCAAAATCCTAATCTACAGAACATTCCAATACGAACGGAATTAGGGAGAAATATAAGAAATGCATTTGTCGCAAGTGAAGGGTTTAAATTAGTAGCGTTTGATTATTCTCAGATAGAGCTTCGTGTTGCCGCATTCTTATCAAGAGATGAAAAGCTAATCGAGAATTTTAAAGAAGGAGGAGACATTCACGCAAAAGTAGCATCAGAAGTTTTTGATGTGCCGATTGATATGGTGGATGCTGAAATGAGACGCGAAGCAAAAGTAATAAACTTTGGTATTCAGTATGGGATGGGTGTCAACGCTCTAAAAGAAAACCTCGGCACCACACGCGCCGAGGCGCAGAAATATTATAACGAGTACTTCAAGCTTTTCTCCGGACTTGCGCATTATCTGCATGAGATCAAGGCTGATGCGGCAAGAGAGGGCTTTACAAAGACGTATTTTGGGCGAAAGAGATATTTTGAAGGAATTAATTCAAGGATTCCATACATTAAGGCAATGGCAGAAAGGATGGCTATAAATGCGCCTATTCAGGGCACGCAGTCGGATATTATAAAAATCGCGATGTCGAGAATTGATGAATATCTTACTAAAGAAAATATATCAGAAGATGCACATCTCTTACTTCAGGTGCATGACGAACTTGTATACGAGATAAGAAGTGATAAAGTAGAAAAGATTTCAAAAGAAATCAAAAACATTATGGAGAGAGTTATTGAACCTAAAGATATCTATGGCGTAGAGCTTAAAGTTGATGCTTCAGCAGGCATTAACTGGGGTGAAATGAAAAAATTATGATTTATTTACTTTACGGAACAGACACAATAAAAACTCGAAAGAAGCTACATACGCTTTTGGATAGCATGTTCACCAAGAAGCCAGACGCTTCATATGTGCGTGTTGATGAAGAAAATTTTAATGAAGATAGGATTGAAGAGTTTATAGGAAGCCAAGGGCTTTTTGAAAACAAATATATAATCGTTTTTGATAATTTATTTGCGGATAAGGAAGTAAAAGAGAAGATTTTGAAAAAAATAAAAGAGATTTCGCAGTCACAAAATATTTTTATTTTTCTTGAAGAGAAATTAAACAAAACAGAGCTTAACAGGTTTGAAAAATATGCAGAGAAAATCCAGAAGATTGATGTAGAAACAAAGCCAGCCCAAGGCTGGTCGGGCTCGGGCCGAAAAAAGTTTGACATTTTTTCTTTAACAGATGCATTTGGAAAGAGAGATAAAAGAGAGCTTTGGGTTTTGTATCAGAAAGCAAAACTTAACAATGTTTCAGATGAAGAAGTACATGGGATTTTGTTCTGGCAGGTTAAAAGTATGATTCTATCTCTTAATGCGAGAGATGCTAAGAGCTCGGAGCTTAATCCGTTTGTATTCAGAAAATCTCTAGGGTTTCTTAAAAATTATTCAGAAAGTGAGTTAAAAAAATTCTCTCAATTATTAGTGTCTCTTTATCATGATACGCGAAAGGGAATTCATGAGATGGACACAGCGCTAGAAAGGTTTATTTTACAGATATAATTAATTGTCCTCTTTTAACTGCCTTTGCTCGAACCTATTTCGAGCATCAATCGCGTAGCGATTGACGTC
>JBHHYD010000052.1:0-3391 GCA_046757385.1 Minisyncoccia bacterium
ATATATGATAAAAATATGTCAGATTTGGAAAATAGAAAAATAGTTTTTTATAACTAAAAAATTAGAAAAGGAGACAATAATGCAAGAAATAAAAGTACCGTCTGATACTATAAAGTTTATTTTATCTCACTTGGGGACAGGTAAACGATTTTCAACTGATAGATCTCAAATACATACTGCTTTTTACAAAATATCGCAAGAAAAACTTTTTAGTTCATTATTTAAAGAGTTTGTCTTTGACACATCAAGAATGTATCCATATTCAGAAACAGTTGAATTTGCCTTTGACAGACTTCAAAAATCGGATTTACTTATTCTCATTGGCTTAGAAAAATATGAAGTAACGGAACACCTTTCTAAAGCAGACTCATCAGAACTTTTTACAGAAAAAGAAATAAAACTATTAAAAAAAGCCGCCAAGAGATTTTTCTGTATACTTAATAAGTCCTCGCTCTCTAATAGAAAAGGAGGTAGAAAATGGAAGAACTGTTTACAATTGCGTACAATAATAAATCTTTAATTATAATAAGTGTAGTAATTTCAGTTATTATCAATATCATATTAGGACATTTTCTTGAAAAGTGGTTTGATAAACGAATGAGTAAAAGAGAATTTTAGAAGAACAATCTCTATTCCCGCAAAAGCCCCGAGCTTTTGGCGGGGTTTTTTGCGTCAGGATTTTAAAAAATTAGTGATATACCAACCTAATGATTTATCTTGAAATATTTCTAATTGCATTTCTGCTTAATTTTGTTTGGGAAGTTTGGCATTCTCAACTTTACAAGACAATTCATGAAATGAATTTTGGCGACATCATTCGTCTTCTTACAAAGATGTCACTAAAAGATGGTTTGTGGATAGCACTTTTTTATTACATAACAGTCTTATTGTTTGGGAATATAAATATATTTGAAGATTACACTCAACTTGGAGTATTTATAATAATTTCCCTGTCATTTTCATTTATCGATGAGAAAGTTTCTTTGAAAATGAGAAGATGGGAATATACAAAAAATATGCCTACAATAGCGGGTGTTGGCATCACACCATTTCTTGAAGTTGCGGTGACTGGCACACTCGCGTTTGTAGTAGTGTTTTTGTTTATATAGTGTATTCTTAGGATATAAAATAATAGTAAATTAAAAATTAAATAAAGGAGATAGAAAATGAAAAAACTGCGGATGGAAGTAAAAAAGAAAATTAAATGGAAATTCATTCCGGCAGAAGGAGGATGGAGCAGCCGTTGGGTTTCAGAAAATTATGAGATAGCAAATGATAATGGGCATAGACGTTACGACTTGTTTTACGGTGGATTATCAGGGTTTGTATGCACTTTTAAAAGAATTAAAGACGCAAAGTTCGCAGCAGAATTACTTATTATTTAATAGAAAGGAGACTAAATAATGTGGAAAGAAATTCTTCATTGGGGTGCCATCTCTGTTTTAGCAATCGCTTCCAGTATACTTTGGACGACAGTTATTGATCCATGGCTTGATAGGCGTTGTAGAAACAAAGTACATTTTGTTAAGCCAAAAGGTTAGTGACAGTACAATTTGTCTAAACCGTAATTGAGAAGCAAGGCTCTCAATTACGGTTTTTTTACATCAAAATATTTGAATGGTTTCTCATTTAGCATATTTATACATTTACTTGCTATCGCGGGTAAGTGTATAAATGCAATTTTATTTTAAAATAATTAACTCAACGCCGTTGAGGTGTTCAATTTGCAATAAATTACACGGTCGTATGATTTATTGCAATTTGAAATGATTTCTTAATACTCCTCAAGGATATTTGTTTAACACCGAGTGTTTCCATTTGAAATATGTGGAATAATCAACATTTGTGGCTAAGGATAGGTGCAACACTCGGTGTGTTAACAAACATCCGTTCCCGTAAAAGCTTGACCTCTTTCTATATATGTATATAATACTATAACTGCCTGAAGGGGCGGTTTTATGACTGAACTTTGACAACTTAAAATAACAACAGCCGACCAGCCCTTCTTGAAGGGCTGGTCAACAACACAAGGTAAGTAAAAATAGTAAATAACAAAAGAAAACTAAACCCCCTTCTTTTCGCTAATGCGCAAAAGAAGGGGGTGATGATTTTCTAATCCGCTTCTGGCGGAAAGAAAATCTATCATATTTTTTCTTTTGTTTCGTTCAAAAAAATTAGAGCAATGTTGCTTTACAGCAACTACTCAAATTCTTTATTTAGAGTTTGATCCTAGCTCAGGGTGAACGCTGGCGACGTGGATAAGGCATGCAAGTCGAACGGGTTTAGACCCGTGGCAGACGAGGTAGTAATGCATAAGTACGTACCCCAAAGTCGAGCATAACCCATCGAAAGGTGGAATAATTCTCGATAGTCTCGTAAGAGTAAAGATTTATCGCTTTGGGAACGGCTTGTGTGGCATCAGCTTGTTGGTAGTGTAACGGACTACCAAGGCTATGACGCCTAGGGGAGGTGAGAGCCTGACCCCCACCGATGGAACTGAGAACGGTCCATACTCCTACGGGAGGCCGCAGTCGAGAATCTTCCGCAATGGGCGAAAGCCTGACGGAGCGACGTCGCGTGGTTGATGAAGTCCTTCGGGATGTAAAGACCTTTTATGAAGGAGAAAGTGCGCTTGCGCATTGATGTTACTTCATGAATAAGGGGCTGCTAACTCTGTGCCAGCAGCAGCGGTAATACAGAGGCCCCAAGCGTTACCCGGAATCACTGGGCGTAAAGTGTGTGTAGGCGGTTGTGTTAGTCCTTGGTTAAATCTCCGCGCTCAACGCGGAGCTTGCTAAGGAAACGGCACAACTAGAGGGTGTGAGAGGTTTGTGGAACTCATAGTGTAGGGGTGAAATCCGTTGATATTATGGGGAACACCAAAAGCGAAGGCAACAAACTGGCACACTCCTGACGCTGAGACACGAAAGCGTGGGTAGCGAACGGGATTAGATACCCCGGTAGTCCACGCCCTAAACGATGTCCGTTAGCTCTTTGGAGTATCGACCCTCTGAGGGGCAAAGCTAACGCGTTAAACGGACCGCCTGGGTAGTACGGCCGCAAGGCTAAAACTCAAAGGAATAGACGGGGGCTCGCACAAGCGGTGGATCATGCGGCTTAATTCGTCGATAAGCGAAGAACCTTACCAGGACTTGAAATCAAACTGAAAGTTCCGTGAAAGCGGAACCCTCTTCGGACAGTTTGGCAGGTGTTGCATGGCCGTCGTCAGTTCGTGATTTGAATTGTTCCCTTAAGTGGGGAAACGAACGCAACCCTTATTGCCTGTTATACGTGTCAGGCGAGACTGCTCCCTCACGGGAGAGGAAGGTGGGGATGACGCCAGGTCAGCATGACCCTTTGATGTCCTGGGCTGCACGCATGATACAATGGT
>JBHHYD010000053.1:0-3228 GCA_046757385.1 Minisyncoccia bacterium
ATCCAAAATCTGCAGAAAAATTTATGCAAAATTATAAATACTCTAGTTATTATGACTATTTTGTAAATAGTAGACCTGAAGCTACAATACTCAACAAAGATGCTTTTCCAGAGCATTTTTCGCAACTTAATGATTTTGAAGAGCTAATAAATGAATTTAAAAAACCATATCAAGGGTAGCCCTTGATATTACAAAACAGAAAAGCCCTCAAAATGCAAGGGCTCGTACAAGAAGATATATTCCATATATGGTAAGACTTATAGATGGGATCAAAAAACTATAGTGAAGAATTAATTTTTTCATTTTTTCTCCTTTTTAATAAAGTTTATGATAAAATAAATTAATGGCAGACTACAAATCTAATGAAGAAAATATCACAAGCACTAAAAAAAGGCAAGATGTAGAAAAAGATTCTGAATATACTGTAAAAACTTCAGTTTTTGAAGGACCGCTTGATTTGCTTTTATCTCTTATTGAAAAAAGGAAGCTTCTTATAAACGACATCTCGCTTGCATCTGTTGCTGATGATTATATTGACTACATAAACAAGCAGGAAGATTTCCCTATGGCGCACACTGCAGATTTTATTCTTATCGCTTCAACTTTAGTTTTGATAAAGTCCAAATCTCTTTTGCCTGCTTTGACTTTGTCAACTGAAGAGCAAGAGAGTATTGACGATTTGGAGAAGCGTCTTAACTTGCACAAGAGGTTTAAAGAACTCTCTCTTAATATAAGCAAAAATTTTGGAAAGAAAATAATGTTCTCAAAATCTCCAGCGAAAAATATTAAACCAGTTTTTTCTCCCGACAAAGATTTGTCTGTATCTAATATCTCTGATGCTGTAATGGCGGTTCTAAAAAATCTTCCCAAGAAAGCTCTCGCAACGCCAAAAGCGGTTGTGGAGAAAGTGATATCGCTTGAAGAGATGATTGAAAACTTAACAGAGCGGATAAACAAAAATCTCAAAATGAGTTTTAAAGAATTCTCCGGAATGGGAAAAGAAGAAAAAGTAAATGTGATAGTGAGTTTCCTCGCAATGCTTGAACTTGTAAAGCAGGGAATAGTCTCCGTAACTCAAGACAAGCATTTCTCTGACATAACAATGGAGACTGATAATATTGGAACACCGGAATATTAATTATGAGATTAAACGCTAAAATTGAAGCACTGCTTTTCTTTAAAGGTGAAGCGATGAAAGTTAAAGAGCTTATTAAGCTTTTGGGTGTAGATAAGAGTATTATTGAAAACGCGCTCATAGAACTCAAAGAAAATCTTTCAGAGAGAGGGATACAGCTCATACGAAAAGACGACGAAGTTATACTTGCAACTAACCCAGAAATGTCAGATTTGATTGAAAGAATACGAAAGGAAGAGCTTACAAAAGATATTGGAAAAGCTGGTGCTGAAACCCTGTCAATCATTCTTTACAAAGGGCCTGTTGCGCGCGCGGAAATTGACTATATCAGGGGTGTGAATTCTACATTTATACTAAGAAACCTGCTTATAAGAGGGCTTATTGAAAAAATATCAAACCCGAGAGACCAGAGAAGTTTTCTTTACAAGCCGACACTTGAACTTCTGTCATTTCTTGGGGTAAAAGGTATTGAAGAACTCCCTGAATTTGATACAGTACAAAGTGAACTAAAAACATTTATGCAAGAAGAGAACTGACCATGCTTTCAAACTTCCTACATAATCTATATGCAAAAATCGTCGTTTTCTTAGGCGCGGTTTTTGTAGTGGTTTTTCTTGTGATATTTACAGGAAATAATGCTCCTGACATTACGGTCACGGAGGAGAATAATATAAACAGACTCAATATATTTGACAGCATTTCCCTTGAAGCCAAAGCGGCATATGTATGGGATGTAAACAAACAGGAAGCTCTATATACTCTGAATGAAGAAGCACAGCTTCCTCTTGCATCACTTACCAAACTCATGACAGCTATCGCTGCGATTGATATACTTCCAGAATCGTTTGTTGTTACAGTTGACGAGGATGCGCTTGCGCAAGAAGGGGACAGCGGACTTTACGCGAATGAAAGATGGAATGCAAAAGAACTTATTAGGTTTATGCTTGTAGTTTCCTCAAACGATGGAGCGAGCGCTGTTGCAAATGTTGCAGGGCTTTTGAAATCAAGTTTTCCCGCAAGAGATGGAGAAAGCAGAAAGGCTTTTGTAAAGGAAATGAACCTAAAGGCAAGAGAGGTTGGCCTTAACCAAACATATTTTATAAATCCAACAGGTCTTGATACAAATGAAGTCATAGGCGGTGCATACGGCTCAGCAAAAGACATAACGAGACTTCTTGAATATGCTGTAGTTAATAATCCTGAGATTATTGATGCGACAAGGCATAGTAAGCTTAGTTTTTCTTCATTAAATAATATTGAACACACAGCAACAAATACAAACTCCTATATAGATAAGCTTCCAGGGCTTATAGCATCTAAAACAGGTTTTACAGATTTGGCTGGTGGCAACTTAGTAGTAGCGTTTGATGCTGGGATGAACCACCCGATAGTGATATCAGTACTTGGGTCAACACAACAAGGAAGGTTTGAAGATATTGAAAAACTAGTAAATGCTAGCTTAAAGTCACTTGAATAAATATGATTATAGATATTGTAAAAATATTCACCGCTTCTTCACTAGCATTCGTTGTAGGTATGCTTATTACTCCTGCAGTGACGCACTATCTTTACAAACATAAAACATGGAAGAAAAACAATGTAGCAGTTGCGACAGACGGTAGGTCAGCAGAGATCTCCCAGAGGCTTCATAATGATGAATCAAAAAAGACTCCTCGAATGGGTGGGATAGTAGTGTGGGGTAGTGCTTTCATTACTATTATAGCTATATGGCTCGTATCAAAAGTTTTCCCAACTGACATAACTACAAAACTTGATTTCTTAAGCCGTGATCAGACATGGATACCGCTTTTCACTCTAATAGTAGGATCACTCGTAGGAATAATAGATGATATAATGGAAGTTAAAGGCAACAGTAAACGCCTTGCAGGAGGACTGTCGTCAAAAAAGCGTTTATTTGTTGTTGGCCTCATATCCTTATTTGTTGCATGGTGGTTTTTCACAAAGCTTGGCATCTCGTCTATTGGATTTCCGTTTGTAGAAGATGTCGCGCTTGGATTTTGGTTTGTACCATTTTTCATATTCGTAACTATTTGTGTATATGCAGGTGGTGTAATAGATGGATTAGACGGACT
>JBHHYD010000054.1:0-3215 GCA_046757385.1 Minisyncoccia bacterium
CATTACAGACACTAAAATAGTGTTTTCTTTTATAGCATCCCTCACATCCTTGGGATCAATTACCCCACTTTCATCAACTCCAACATAAGTAACTGAGAGGCCTTGCCTCTCCAAAGCTTTGAATACTTCCAAGACAGACGGATGCTCTATAGTACTTGTTACAGCATGAAGATTTTTGACATCGTTTATAACACCAGCTATAGCTAAACTATTAGATTCTGTCCCACCTGATGTAAATATTACCTCTTCACTCCGCACATTTAAAACATCTGCAACGCTCTTGCGCGCTATATCAAGGGTAGCCCTTGATTTGACCCCTTCTTGGTGAATTGAATTTGCATTGCCAAAATCCTCACTAAAATACGGCATCATTGCCTTCAAAACTTCTTTTCTCACAGGAGTCGTCGCCGCATAGTCTATATAAATTCTTTTTTTCTTTCCAAATATTGACATGTCTATATATTACACGTATTAATTTTTTTTCAAAATAGTGTATAATGCAAGCTTGTATGCAGTTTGATATTTCTTCAATTCCAATATATCTGATATACGCGCTTGGCGGAGTCTTAATCTTCCTTGTCGTATGGGTCATAGGGCTTGAGAGAAAAATCAAGAAATTTACACAAGGCAAAAACGGCAAAAGCTTGGAGGACTCGATAGTAACGATAAAAGGCAGCTTGGGTGATTTGGAAAAGTTCAGAAAAGACATGGAAGAGTATCTAAGAGCTGTAGAAAAACGCTTAAGAAGGAGCACGCAGGGTATAGAGACTATTAGATTCAACCCTTTTAAAGGAGACGGTTCCGGAGGAAATCAAAGCTTTGCAACTGCGTTTTTAGATGAGAACGGCGACGGCCTCGTCATATCAAGTTTGTATGCAAGAGAAAGAGTAAGTATCTTCTCAAAACCAATCAAAAAATATGTTTCAGAATTTGAGCTTTCAGAAGAAGAGAAAAAAGCTATCGAAATCACGCGGGAAAAGGTCTTTCCTCGTGGAGCGAAGCGGAAAGAGGTGAGACCTTGAGGAGCGTGATTTATGTTAACCACCTATTATGACAAAAGAAAAGACCGACAAAAAAATAGTACGACCGCCTGTTATTGTTGTAATGGGACACATCGACCACGGCAAGTCGGCGCTTCTTGATTATATAAGAAAAACCAATGTTGTAGAGAACGAGCACGGAGGGATCACTCAACATCTCTCTGCGTATGAAGTAACGCATAAAGAAAGAAAGATTACTTTTCTTGATACTCCCGGACATGAAGCATTCAAGAAAATGCGCTTTCGAGGCGCTGAAGTCGCTGACATCGCAGTACTTGTAGTATCAGCAGAAGAAGGAGTAAAAGCACAAACTCTTGAAGCGCTTAAATCTATCCGTGAAAACAAAATCCCTTTCATAGTTGCGATCAATAAAATAGACAAGCCGGGCGCAGATGTGGAGAAAACAAAACAAAACATCCTTGAAAATGAAATTTATCTAGAAGGACTTGGCGGTGACGTGCCGTTCACACCAATCTCTGCAAAGACTGGTGAAGGTATCCCCGAGCTACTTGATATGATGCTCCTTGTAGCTGACCTTGAAGAACTCTCCGGTGATCCTGCAAAAGATGCAGAAGGTGTTGTGATCGAGTCACACCTTGATCAGAAAAAAGGAACTTCAGCAACGCTTGTAATAAAAAACGGAACGCTAAAGACTGGATATTTCATCGTCGCAGGAGAGGCACTTTCGCCGGTTAGAATAATGGAAGATTTCCACGGAGAGAAAATAAAAGAAGCTACTTTTTCTTCTCCTGTGAAAGTTGTTGGCTTCAGTAAAATACCTACAGTAGGATCTTCATTTGAAACATTCAAAAACAAAAAAGATGCTGAGAAAGCGATTGTAAAAACCCGCCCGAACGACTGGGATCATCCAGTCGGGCAGGCAGACAAGAAAATTAAAAATGAATCACAAGAGGAGAATGCCGAGAACATAGTGGAAGTCCCTCTTATACTCGTTGCAGATGTTTTGGGGACAATTGATGCGATAGAACATGAACTTGAAAAACTAGAAAATGCCAGCCCAAGGCTGGTCGGCCTCGGGCCGAAAAAGGTCAAAATACGAATTATTAAAAAGAGCGTCGGATGTATCTCAGAAGATGATATAAAGATCGCAAGCGGAAAAGAAGGAACTCTTGTCATCGGCTTCAACACAAAAGCTGATAATCCTGCGACAGTCCTTGCAGACCGTCTCGGGATTGAAATAAAAATATTTAACGTTATCTATAAAATATCAGAGTGGTTAAGTGAGATCATAAAAGAAAAGACTCCAAAAATGAAAGTGGAAGAAAAAATAGGCGAAGCTAAAATCCTCAAAATATTTAGTAAAGTCAAAGACAAGCAGGTGCTTGGAGGAAAGATCACAGAGGGAGAACTTTCTGTAAAAGGAAAGGTAAACATATTAAGAAGAGGGGAAGAGATTGGCAAAGGAGAAATAGTTAATCTCCAGCAAAGCAAAGCAAATGTGAAGAGGGTTATGGGCGAAGGTGAGTTTGGCGCACAGATAGAAGCGCGTACAGAGATAGCCGCTGGGGACACTTTAGAGGGCTTCATCGTAAGAGAAAAATAAGTTAATATGTCGTTGAGGAGAGAAAAAGTAAGTGAACTGATAAAAGAGATGGCTGCAGAGTTTTTTGCCAGAGAGTCAGACAGAACTTCCATAATTACAATCACACGTACAGATATATCAAGCGATTTTCAAAACGCGACAATATATTTCACGGTGTTTCCGGAAGAAAGCGAGAAGGCGGCTCTATTTTTTGCAAAAAGGAAAAGAAGTGAGTTCAAAAAGTATGCTCGGAAGAAAATAAAAATGAAGCGGATTCCAATGTTTGATTTTGAAATAGATATGGGAGAAAAGAATAGACAGCAAATTGAGAAACTTTCAAATAAATAAGGCCTGGTAGCCAAGTGGTAAGGCAGGGGTTTGCAAAACCTCTATACGGGAGTTCAATTCTCCCCCAGGCCTCATGCCGAGGTGGCGGAACTGGTATACGCGCACGACTTAAAATCGTGTCCCTCTGGGATGCGGGTTCGATCCCCGCCCTCGGCACATCCGTCCATAGCTCAGTTGGTAGAGCACCTGCCTCTTAAGCAGAGGGTCGTAGGTTCGAGTCCTACTGGACGGACTTGCCAATTATCTTAAATTTTATTTTTTTACACCTGTTATAAGTAGGATAT
>JBHHYD010000055.1:0-2846 GCA_046757385.1 Minisyncoccia bacterium
GTGGGTTTGGATTTACAGAATGTTTGTTATTAAGCTTTTGCGTCTCTTTTAGCTGAGCTTCTGTAAGAGACGGGAGTTCTGTCTTGTTCTGTAACGACTTTTTGGCTGTGTCTGTTGCTTTTGGTTTTGATTTTTGCGAGTGTTGAGGAGCAATCGGTTCGTGCCACAACTTTATATTATCCTCAATTAAAGAACGCGGTTTGCCATAATGCTCCCTTGAAAAAGTCATAACTTTCTCTTTGAAAGAGGCGTGTGTCGCCTCAATAGGCGGGAGTGAGGTGGCAGAAAATGGCTGGGATGAAACACCGTCTATCATAAGTTTTAAGTACATTTGTGTAAAACCAAGATTCACTAGATCCTCAGCTGTAAAAGTAGGAGCATATTCTTTCTCAAAGACTTCGGCATCAACTGCGCCAATTCTAAATGTGATCATTGTGCCTACGTTACCAAATACTGCCGCACGCACCTCCTCTGACATTTGTTCTATATACTGGTGTGCAATTGTTAAATTAAGTTTATATTTCCTCGCTTCAGAAAGTATGTCGGCGAAAGATCTGTTAGCGAAAGACTGAAACTCATCTACATAAAGATAAAAGTTTGGAAGATTTTCTTTTGCTTCTTGTGAAACATCTGCACGACTCATTGCCGCAAGATAAAGTTTCGTGATAAGCATACTTCCTAGAAGGTTCGCATTGCCCTCTCCTACTCTTCCCTTTGATAAGTTAATGATAAGAATCTTTTTTGTGTCCATTATTTCTCTCAAATCAAAAGATGACTTTGGCTGACCGATGATATTTCTCATCATAGAATTTGAAGTATATTGTCCAATTTTGTTTTGTATAGCAGGTGTTGCATCAGCTGCATATCTATCTGAGTAACCGGCAAATTCTTCAATCCAAAAAGATTTAACAGAAGGGTCTGTTATATTTTCAACAACTTTTTTTCTATAAGCTTTGTCAGCAAGCATTCTGTTGATCCCCAAAAGTGTGGCGTCTGGGTATTCTAAAAGCGCTAAAATAGTATTATTCAAAATGTATGCCATTCGTGCTGACCACTGATCCTCCCATGTCTTCTCGAAAACACTCATTAGACCATTTGCAACTAAATGCCTTTTGTCCGCTTCCACGTTCTCCATCACATTAAAAGAAATAGGATGCTCTAAATCAAACGGCGCAAAATAAAGCACATCTTGAATACGCTCTTCCGGTATATACTCTAAAAGTTTTTCAGCAGTAGAGCCATGAGGGTCAATAAACGCAAGACCCTCGCCATTTGCGATGTCCTGAATGGCCATATTTTCAAGGAGAGTGGACTTTCCCATCCCGGTTTTTCCTATAACATATGTGTGTTTTGTTCTGTCTCTCGACTTTATGCCGAATTTTGTACTTTTCCCGCGAGAATCAGTAGAGCCAAAAAATGTGATTCTTTCTTCGTGATTCATCATATTAAAAGTATATTACATATAACCACATAAAAAAAGATAGTATGTTCATATTTACTACCTACTATGATTAATCATAGTAGGTAGATTATATTTATATTATTCTTTCAAAAGCGCATCTTTTGTATAGATATTTGCCGGATCCCAAAGCATCCAAGACGTAAGACCCGCGTCGTAGACGGCTTGGATCTGTGCGCGAACTTCGGCGATGTCGTAGTTGCCTCCGTAGTCAAAATCCTGAAGCCAGGGCCTGATCTTGGAGGGAGTGCTACTTGCTTCATTCATACGCCTTACAGCTTCATCCATTGAGTACTTTACGACCCCATATATTTCTTTATTTGGATTCGGATATCCATTAAAACCAGCTGGGTAATGCGATGGATATGTCATCGGCGCAATGTAATCAAAATACGGCTCCGCGTACTCAAGCACCTGTCCTACATTTAAGTCATCCGGATTTGTCGTTACCATCCCAAACAAATCAGCAGAAAGCACCGCTCCCGTACCCTTCATCTGCGCGCTAAGATATTTGAAGAAATCTCTCATAACCTCGGCCTTGCCATAATTAGGGTCCGCAAGAACTTTCTCTTCACTAAATGGATAATAAATATCATACATATCTCCGTCTGAAGGAAATCTAATATAATCAAAATTGAGCTCATCAAGACCATTTGCATATGCCTCTTTTGCAATAGCTACTGTGTAGTCCCAAACTTCTTTGGAACCAGCGTCAAGCCACGAGACACCTTTATAATCTTCCCAAATTCCCCCGTCACTTTCCCTCTTCACTGCAAATTCTGGGTACTTAGATACATAGTAAGGGTCTTGGAAAACTGATATTCTTCCCATCACATAAATATTTTTATCATGAAGCCGTTTTATAAATTCACGAATATCTGGAATGCGGTTTTCTACCGCACCAACTTCTTGCAAACTTGGATCTTCTACATTAAATGCAATACGACCTGTGTAATCTTTGATATCAATTATTATAGAATTTATTTCTGTTTCATCTGCAATCTTTACAAGTTTTTCTCTGAAACTCGGAGTACCCGCGACCCAGCTCGTCATATAAATCGCTTTTACAGCTTTTGGAGTATCTACATGGGTCGCAACAAATTTCTTTTCCGGCCCGAGGCCGGCCAGCCTTGGGCTGGCTTCTGATTTTGTTTCTCCTTCATTCACAGAAGCAAGTTCTGAATCTGCTCCTGTGTATGTAGTGGGAAGAAAATTAGGTAGTCCGAAATATGCAGCCGAAAAAAACCCGGCCGTAAGAATACCGATTATAAAAAATTTTGTATTACTTCTTCTGTTATTTCTCCTTTTTCTTTTCATGCCCATTATCAACATATGCATCAGCTCCGTTTCCGTGAGATCTGAAATAATCTTTGCTTGATGATTCATT
>JBHHYD010000056.1:0-2809 GCA_046757385.1 Minisyncoccia bacterium
CAGAAAAAACCGAAATATCTTTTACATGGACATACATATCCAACGGCGGACAATATCATTACAAAATTTGCTGACACGAAAATAATTTATGTATACGAAGATAAGATTATAGATTTGCAATAAATATGCTTAGCGATAATAAATTAATCAGGATTTAGGAGTAAAGTTCCATGAATCTACGGAGGGCTTCTTTTTCTATAGGTTTTATATTTTGAATGTTTTGACTCGGTAAGCTATTAGTCTCTTTTCCGTCTTTTCCTATCAAATATCCACTTGGAGCAATTTCTCCTGAATAATAACGATAAAAATATTCTTTATCGTTTTGTTTTAAGTGATTTAAACTTTCTTTCTCAAGCAATTCTTTAAACCGAGGATCATCTTTTATTTCTTCTGAATCTTTTAGTGTTTCTATTTTTGCACTCTTTTCTAGAGATGGCTGTTTATTACTTTCAGATTCTTCCAACTGTGATTTTTTCATAGATTCAAGCCATTCTGTTGTCAGTCGACTCTCTTTCTTAACGATTTCATCCATGGAAGGAGCCAGCTTTTCAAGAACTATCTTTTCAGCTTCACTACGATCTGGAACTGATTCTAAGACTTTATCTATTTCATCCATTATTCGATCTCTCTCCTTCATAGCTTCTTGAAGTTCGTTGTATAAACGATTTTCTTCATCCAATGCTTCATGTGAAGGATTATTTTTATCTTCTTGTTTTTCAAGAGATAAATCATTTTCTTCTTTAAATTTCTCGTTCATATTCTCAAATTTTTCCATAATTATATTCTTAATAATATTTACTATACCTCTTAAAATAATTTTTCAGCAATTTTTATAATTGTTTCATCTGATCAAGACGTTTTTTTGATTCTTCTATTCTTTTTTTATCTTCATCTGTTTTTAAACTATCAAGCACATCAACTAAGTTTTCTCCATCAACAACTCTTTGATTTAATACTATTTCTTTCTCAAGATGTTCTATAGTCTCTTTATCATCTGGATCGTCTTTTTTAATTGATTCTAATATTTTAGTCAAATCTCTTACCTTTAACTTTGCTCCTTGAACCTCTATTGAACCCCCACCTCTTTCAAAAGCATCGTGAACATCTTTAGATTTTTGTATATTTTCTCTTACTATAGATATCTGTTTCTCTATATATTCATCGGGTTGTCCTTCTTTCTTAAGTTATCAAGCGGCTCATCAAACCAAACTTTTTGCTCTATTTTTTCTTTCTTTATCTTTGCCATCTCCTCTGGAGACGGCTGTTTTGGTGCTTCAAAACTCATAGTTGTATTTATACTTGTAGTATTACTTATTGTACCTCCTCCTAATCTCTTCTTCAACCTCGTCTCTATCCCTGCCGTAGGTAAGGTGGGAGAGCTGTTTGAGGTTCTCAACAACTTCGGCATTTCCTTGAGCTGGCGGCAATGTTTCCATACTAAATGGCTTTGCAGGTCTGCCGCGGACGAGCATCTTTAGGTAAGCATTTCTATTGTCTATATTCATCAGATCATTTGCGGTAAAAACCGGTTCAAATTGGTTCTTTAGATACTCTGCATCATCAGCGCCTACTCTGAATGAGCATATTGAACCGACATTGCCGAATACTGCATCTTTTATTTTATCGTCAAGCTGGGCTATGAATTGATGCGCTATTGAGAGCCCGAGTTTGTATTTTCTTGCTTCTGAGAGAATTGTTGAAATTGAATCAGTTGTAATATTTTGGAATTCATCAAGGTAGAGGTAAAAGTCAGGAGAATCACTTTGTATATTATCAACACGGGAGAGTGCCGCCATAAGAATCTTACCGACAAGTATGAGTCCGATGAGATGTGCATTAATATCTCCCAATCTTCCCTTTGCTAAGTTCACAAGCAGGATTTTTTTCTCATCCATTATTTGCCTGAAATTAAAAGATGATTTGCTCTGCGCAATAATCGGACGCATAATGTCATTTGCCAAGAATACATCAAACTTGCTTGTAATGTAGGGCACAATGTTTGCAAGTGATGCTTCGTCTCCAGCTTTCTCTGCAATGTCTCGCCAAAATTGTACTACAACGGGATTATTACATCTTGAAAGTTTTAATCTTCTAAACTCAGGATCAGCAAGTACACGCGATACGTCAAGAAGTGTATTGCCGCTTGCTGGATCCTCAATAACGAGCATGGTCGCATTTCTAAAATACTGCTCAAACATCGGGCCCATTGACTCCGGATTGTCACCATAGAGTTTCTGGAAAATGTTGAACATTTCATTTACAACAAATGTCTTCTGCTCTGGATACCGTTCATCATACTCAAGCATATTAAGAGCCATTGGTCTTTGTGTGTAACCCGGGTCAAAGTAAATGACATCTTTCATTCTGTGTTCCGGCACAGCGCCAAGTATGTCATTGATATCAACTCCGTGCGGGTCTATAACACATACTCCATCGCCGTTTGCAATATCCTGCACAGCCATATTTTTAAGCAAGGTGGACTTTCCAGTGCCTGTCTGACCTATTGTATAGAAATGTCTTAAGCGGTCTTCGCGGGTTATATGAACTCTTGTCTCGGAATTTCTATATTTGTTTACACCAAGCAGTACTCCGCTTTCCGACATATCAAGAGGTGCTGGCGCGGTACCAGCTTTTGATTGTTTAAGCTCTCGCGATGAGCTGATACCTGAAGATGGGAAATGATAAAGTGTTGTGATTTCTTTTAGATTAAGTGGTATTTTCTGGTCTTCTATGAATCTTCTGTATGAAAAATCGCGAAGTAAAGCGCCAAGAGCGCCTTTTTTGAGATGTTTGAATGAAAGAGCATTTC
>JBHHYD010000057.1:0-2743 GCA_046757385.1 Minisyncoccia bacterium
ATTGAAAAACTCTGTAATTATATCTATACTGAATATACTCATCAAGACGACGACACATTTATTTTCGTGGTCGTGAGCGCCAAACTCTGTGAGGTACGAACAGAGAGAGCAAATCAGAAATTCCTTTTCAATTTTGCAAAAAAATATGGGGGCAGAAAATACGGAAAAAGCAAAGTGAAATTTCTGTTTTGCGGACGGCGGAACGGAGTGGAGCCGTTGGCGCGATAATATTACCACGAGCCCGAATGCGTAGGATTGACGTTTGAGATACTGCGCGCGCCGCGCGGAAAAATTCAATCGCTTCGCGATTGATGCTCGAAATAAGTCCGAGCAAAGGCTATTAAAACAGCACTATGCAATCGACAGAGCATGGAAAAAGGTACCCAGTACCTTTTTCCTGACGCGGGAAAGGTCCTTGGCCCGCCCGCCTAAGTTTTATTGCGACAAAATTTAGGCGGGTAAAAGTCCAAGCAGTCGCACAGAAATGCAATATAGAGATTACTTCAAAGATAAGAAAATAACAGTCATGGGCCTCGGGCTTTTGGGGCGCGGCGTTGGCGACGCAGAGTTTTTAGCTAGATCTGGGGCTGATTTAATAGTGACTGATTTGAAGACTAAGAAACAACTCAAATCTTCTTTAGACAGATTAAAAAAGTTCAAGAATATTAAATACGTACTCGGCAAACATAGACTCCAAGATTTTAGAGACAGAGATATGATTTTGAAATCAGCTGGCGTGCCGCTTGATTCTTCATATATAAAAGAAGCTAAAAAGAATAAGATTCCTGTTGAGATGAGCGCGTCTTTGCTTGCGAAGCTTTCTGGTGTAAAGATAATTGGTGTTACTGGAACGAGAGGGAAGACTACTATTACGCATTTAATTTATCAAATTCTTAAAAATTCAGACGTCGGACGTCTGAAAAATATTTTTTTAGGCGGGAATATAAGAGGTATATCAACTCTTTCACTGCTTGGAAAAGTTAAAAAAGGTGACATTGTGGTCACGGAACTAGACTCGTGGCAGCTGCAAGGGTTTGGCGACAGTAAAATAAGTCCGCATATTGCTGTATTTACAAATCTTATGCGCGATCATATGAACTACTACAAAGGAAATATGAAGAAGTATTTTCAGGACAAATCCAATATTTATAAGCATCAGAAAACTGGAGACTATTTAATCGCTGGGAAAGAAATCTCTAAAAAAATCCAAAACACAAAGGACGGTCCTTTGTTGCTACAAAGGACCGTCCTTTGTGTGCCAAAACCACTTCCAAAAAACTGGAAATTAAAAATTTTAGGAGAACACAACAGACAAAATGCCGCATTTGCCGCCGTGGCGGCAAATGCGGCCGGCGTTCCGAAGAAAATTATTAAACAAACAATAGAGAATTTCAAAGGAGTTCCCGGACGGCTTGAACTTGTAAAAATAGTCCGCGGAATAAAAATTTATAACGATACTACCGCAACAACTCCAAATGCAACTATAGTGGCATTAAAAGCACTTAGTAAAAATAAAAATATTATTTTAATAATAGGTGGAGCAGATAAGGGCTTGGATATGGCAGAGTTAATAAAAGAAATTCCAAAATATTGCAAATCTGTAATTTTACTTGATGGCACAGGCACAAGGAAAATGCAAAAATCAAAAATCAAAATGCAAAATGACAATGTAAAAATTCAAAATGCCAACAGCTTAAAAACAGCTTTCAATTTAGCTATGAAGAACGCCAATAGAAATGATATAGTTTTATTCAGCCCTGCTTTTGCATCTTTTGAAATGTTTAAGAATGAGTACGACAGAGGAGAACAATTCAATAGTTTGGTAAATAGTCTATAATGTTGAAATATGCTTGATTTAGAAAAACTAAATAAAGTGCATTTTATCGGCATTGGCGGCATTGGCGTGTCTGCTATTGCGCGGATGATGCTACGTAAAGGCAAGATTGTTAGCGGGTCTGATGAGTCGCCGTCTGAAATTACCAAAGCGCTTGAAGAAGAAGGAGCTAAGATTTTTACTGAACACAGCGCTGAAAACATAACAGAAGACACTGACTTAGTTGTTTATACTGTTGCGATAGATAAAGATAATCCAGAACTTAAAAAAGCAAAGGAGCTTGAGATTGAGACTAGAACATATTCGCAGATGTTGGGAATAATTTCTGAAGGACATTATACAGTTGCGGTTTCTGGAACACACGGAAAAACCACAACAACCGCAATGCTCGCAAAAGTTACAGTTGACAGTGGCCTTAATCCGACAGTGATCGTTGGAAGTTTAATGAACGGTTCAAATTTTATTTCAGGGAATAGTGATTTCTTTATAGTAGAAGCGTGCGAATACAATAGATCATTTTTAGATCTTAATCCAAACGTTCTTGTTATTACGAATATTGATGAAGATCATCTGGATTATTATAAAGATCTCACTGACATACAGGGTGCGTTTACAGAACTTGTTAGTAAATTAGGAGAAGAGGATTTTGTTGTTTGTAATCCGGAAGATGAAAAAGTAAAACCAGTGATTGAGAATGCAAAATGCAAAATTGTGGATTATACAAAAGTAGAAAATATAAAAGATTTGAAAGTCGCAGGTGAGTATAATCAAGAAAATGCAAAAGCTGCACTTAGAGCTGCAGAGATTTTGAAAGTTGAAAAAGAAAAAGCAGTTTCTTCACTCCAAGGATTTGATGGTGTGTGGAGAAGATTTGAATATAAAGGGAAGGCAGAGAATGGTGCGGAAATT
>JBHHYD010000058.1:0-2688 GCA_046757385.1 Minisyncoccia bacterium
GTACAGCAAATAAATAATTTTGATCCTAATGCTTTGTCTCGCCCAGAACTTGGCGTTCATTATAATTTTGAAAATATAGTGCCAGTTTTGAAAAATTATTCTGATTATTTAAAGACTATTGTCAGCTTTCAAACCCCGTTACTAACAGGAGATGAAATAACTTTAATAGAAAATTCTATACGAAAATTATTAGATTTACAGACAAGAATTAGAAATTTTAATCCAAAAGAAGGAGATGATGCGCAAACTTACAAAGATCTATTAGAAGAAATAAATAGTTCGTGGAGAAAAACCTCAAAAAATTTAAGAACCATCTATAACTTTGTGAAAGTAAATTCTATAGAATTAACAGAAGCAACAAAAACAGTAGAAGAAGTTGTAAACAAAGCAAAAAGTACTAATGATTATATTGATAAAAAGAAAAATGAAATAAAGAATTTATCCAATAAACAAGGCCCCGTTTAAAACTGATCTAGAAGGAATGGAATATTCAAGAAAAAAATGGGATAAAATTTTGGATGATATATCCTCCAAAGAAAATATAGAATATGAATTCAAGCCAATAGATATTCGCGCATCTAAACATCATGAGGATATTTGGCTCGAGGAGGTTTTGGTTATAAAAAAATTAAAAAATTGATTGTGTATAACAAAATACGTAATAGATAATAATAAAGTGTTACCAAGAGTTAACGAATAAGGTTGCCGGATTCAGTTTGAATTTTGTTAAATTTCATCTTTAGTTTATCAAGTTTCTTCTTCAAGTCCAAGGGATTGAGTTTTCCATGAATTAGTTTAAGATTATCTTTGATCCTCTTTGAAACGGTTGGATCTGCAAGCACCCTCATGTAGGGTGTTTTTGCTTTATCGTGTTTCTTTCTGTATTTAGCACCGTTTCTTTCTTTACTGACAAGCTTCTGTTGAGGAACAAAGTGATTACGATGTAGAGCTAAGGTATCGTAATATTCATTCATTGTCTCAATTACTTCTTTAGAATCATACCTACGATAACCAACTGTCTTTCTAATGATATGACCATTCTTTTGTTCGACATAAGCATTGTCATTCTTGTGATACGACCTTGACCTTGTAAACTTCATATCAACTTCATTTATCCAAATAATGACCATATTGTTAAGAAACTCACTCCCACAGTCTGGATGAGCATGAAACCATGGGATTAGCAGATTATCCTTGATATGAGACAAACTATTTTTAGTCACTTCCATTCCTTTGTTCCACTGTGCTCTACCTTGCCACCAACCTGATGCAACATCTGTATAACTGAGTGAATAAAGCATATCTCCAGCTAGTGTGCTACCACAATGTACTACTGTATCTATCTGTCCATGACCTACTGACACATCCATCCATGGGCCACAGAAGACAGGAATACTTTCTTTAATTGACGATGGATTAGTTGTACTTTTACCCTTACTACAACCTTTCTCTTTCATAAATCTACCAACTCTATCTTTGACAGTTCCTTCACTCATAGCTCTTAGTTTAGCTGTAGCTTCATCACTATGATTCCAATGTTTATCTCTCTCAAAGATACTTATGTATTCATTAATAACTGGATGAATGAGTTCACCACACATCTCATCGCAAGCAGTCCAAATATCTTTGAGAGCAGCTGTTGTATCTGGAGTGTAGTAGAGTTTACGACCTGATTTCTTGGTATCTCCAGCTTTTCTCATCTGTTCTCTTTTAAACCTTCTAATAATGGCTTTACGATGCATCTTTGTTTGACGCTCTAAACTATCCAATATTTTACTTTTTTCTTCTTTTGTGGCTTTGAGATATTTCTTGATCTCTATGCCAAATAGTTCTTTTTTTGTGTTCATAGTCATAGGTGAACACGGTAACCCTATTTTTATCTAATCGGAAGGGTCTTGGTAACCTTTTTTGTTATCTAAGAGGGTTACTTAAAAAAAATGACTAAATTTGGTAAAATTGTATTTTTGGGAATTATTGCAATTGCAATGGTTGGAACTATTATTTTTCTTTTGTTTGATACTTACGAAAATAAAGAAAGAGAATTAGGAAAACTTTCTGTTGTCAATGAATTGATAACTCGTTTCAAATCTATTGACTCGGAATCAGACATACAAACAAAAAGTTTTAGTTTTAGATGGAATGACGATAGTGGGTACAGTATTCTTGTTCCGTCAACTGAATCTTTTTTAATTGCCAAACCGAGGGTTGGATGTTTTGAACGCGATCTTGTTCAGAATATTTTTGACAAAGAGTTGTTTATCGCAAAAAAAGTATTTATTGAAAGAGGTTTTATGTTGGATATAACTAATTCTTCCGTTGATACATTGGATGATCAGTTTTATGACTATATTCAAGCATACAAAAAAGATGATGAGTTATGTAGTGTGGTTGTTAACCCAGATTGTAGTTCATATCAAGGGAGTAATGGTGAAACAGCACATCAATTGAAAGTATCTTGCGGAAACACTTTTTCAGAGGCGCGAGTCGAACAAATTCCTTTTCTTGAGACGTTAGAACTTAGAAACAAAAATTCAATAGTAAGGATAAAAAATCAAAGTGGGCAATTTTTTGAGGTGGGAGTAGGGAGTGTACGAGGAGGTTCAACTGCGATTTTAAAGAAAGAAAATGATAATTATCGGATTTTATTTATTGGACAAGAAAGTCCCTCTTGTAGTTTAATAGATGAAG
>JBHHYD010000059.1:0-2629 GCA_046757385.1 Minisyncoccia bacterium
TCCAAATCATTGATACTAGGAACGCCGCAGCCACAGAAAGACGATGGTGGTGGATGAGAGAGGAAAGACGAATGTAAAACCAGATACGTGCTTGAAAACTCGTTTAAGGATTTGCTTTCATTTTTTTTAGCAGTTAAAAGCTTTTCCAAGTAATCAGAAACTACCACTTCTCCTCCGTGAACTCCGGCTCCACGGCCAAGATCCACAATATAATCCGCAGAATATATCGTATCTTCGTCATGTTCAACTACTATAATAGTATTCCCTAAATCCCTTAGATTAAGGAGAGTTTTTATAAGTCTATCATTATCTCTTTGGTGAAGTCCTATCGTCGGTTCATCAAGAACGTAGAGCGCACCGACTAGTCCGGAGCCAAGCTGTGAGGCGAGGCGTATCCTCTGCGCCTCGCCTCCTGAAAGGGTGTTGGCACGACGATTTAAAGTCAGATAATCAATTCCCACATCCAGCATAAACTGCAGTCTATTAGTAATTTCTTTGATTACGACTTTTGAAATCTCTTTTTCTTTTTTAGTAAGTTTTAATTTATCAAAGAATTCTTTTGCCTTCCTGATTGACATATCGGTAAGGTCAACAATGTTTTTCTTTTCACCAAGATATACTGCAAGTGCTTCAGGACGCAGACGCGCGCCTTTGCATACTTCACATGCTTCACTTCCAAAAAAGTATTTCGTTCCAAGGCCGTTGCATTCTTCGCATGCTCCGTATGGAGAGTTGAACGAAAACAAACGCGGTTCAACTTCTGGAAATGAAAATCCGTCATATGGACACATAAACTTTGCGGAAATTATTCTCTCTTCCCCGTTTGGCTCTTCAATCTTTAGAAGTCCGTCTGACTCTTCAAGTGCTTTTTCTATTGCCTCGGACAAGCGCTCAAGCGCGCTTGTTTTGTCTTCCTTGAATTCACTTACAAATATTTCATCAACGAGCACGTCTATGTCATGTTTTTTGGTTTTTGACAGAACTATTTGCTCGCGCAAGCTTTTCATCTTGCCGTCGATTTTCACTTTACTGTATCCTTTGCCCAATAGGTCATACAAAAGCTGGTAGTATTCCCCTTTTCTTCCGACAACAACTGGTGAGAAGATCTTCAGCTTAAGTTTGTTGAGATCCACTCCCATAACTTTCTTCCCAGTTTTCTTCAAATCTGTATCTTTTATAGTTTTTAGAATTGTATTTAAAATCTCTTCGTTTGAGAGCTTCGTTATTTCTCTTCCGCACTTTGGGCAATGCGGTTTTCCTATACGCGCGTATAGGATCCTAAGATAATCATAAATCTCTGTTATTGTGGCTACAGTTGAGCGCGGATTGTTGGAACGGCTTTTTTGATCTATTGATATAGCCGGTGAAAGCCCCGATATCTCCTCTACATCGGGCTTTTGCATCTGGCGCAAAAACTGCCTTGCATATGCAGAAAGTGACTCTACATAGCGCCTCTGGCCCTCTGCAAAGATAGTATCAAATGCAAGAGACGACTTCCCAGAGCCTGAAAGCCCCGTAAAGACGACCATTTTATTGCGCGGAAACTCTACATCAATGTTCTTGAGGTTGTGAGTCTTCGCGCCTTTTACTTTTATTTTATCCTCCATACGCATAAAAACCCCGCCACTTGGCTTAGGGGTTATGTTAACTGGTTTATGTAAATATTATACACAAAATTTACATAAACAAAACCCCATCAATTGATGGGGTTGGTTTAAAGTTAAAAATATAAAATTTATTATATTTATTAAAGTTTGAGATCTCTTATTAGATCTCCTGCATTTCCGATTTCAAGAGCTCGCAAACTGCATGACTCACATTTTTCTAAATGTTTTTCAATTTCAGTATCATCGTGTGGATTGTCTGAATCATACGATGATGTAAAATAATCCTTGAGTTCTTGAACAGAATATCTATTACATTCTTTTTCAATAGTCATTGTCATCTATCACTCCTTTCTAGAGCTATATTTAAAAAGAACTTCTCACTTCAGAGAATATAATAACATATTATTCTATTCTCTGGAATGAGGGCAAAGTAGGTTTGCCCTGTGGAGATGATAGCTGAGATGATTATAAAAACTAAATCCAGAATCTTCCTTTTCTTTTAGGAGGAGCCATTTCCGAATTTGGAATATGTTGAAAACCTTCTTGCCACTTATATTTCTTATGAGCTGTCTCTTTTGCTTCTATCTCTTCAACAATACTGAAATCAACTTCCTTTGTCTTGTAGTTCACATTCCTTACCAAGAAAGCAAGAATGATGCCAGTTACCACAAGAAAAACACAAAGCATAAAAAAAGATTTTTTACTCACAATTTTCTCCTTTTTAAAATTTCGCCAATTGGCGTATCTAATATCTGCAATTAGAGTAGCATATTAGGAGCTTTTTGTCAATGCTTTGATTTCATCCCTTACTATAGCCGCTGTTTCAAAATCAAGGATTTTCACAGCTTCGTTCATTGCTTTTTCTTTCTCTTTTATAAGTTTCTTTGGATTCTTTTTATATAATTCCCTGTCTATAGTTAGGAGCGTCTCGATAGATTTCTGATGCTCCGTCCTGAGCTGGTCCGTAATATCTTTAATGCTTTTTGTAATAGTCTTTGGAGTAATGTTATGCTTCTCGTTGT
>JBHHYD010000060.1:0-2540 GCA_046757385.1 Minisyncoccia bacterium
AAAGTGTTCTCAAAGTCTCTCTGTTTCCGCACTCTACACCGCACTTGAATCCATTATTCACAACATCGATGTTCTCTCCACTAATCCCCCACATTGAGACTATCTTTTTAAGATATTTGCTTGGCACAATTATTTTAACAGCTTCTTTTGCTGTCCATCTCTCAACTTTTCTCCTAACTTCTGTCTTAAAATCATACTTACCACCTTGAAACTCTTCGAGAGTTGTAAATTGAGAATTGGAAATTGAAAATTTCGACAAAGCTCTGCTTTGTTGATATTGCTCCCATGCATAATCACCTACTATTTTTAACAAAAATTTCTTTCTCAATATCTTAGCTGCAATCGCTGATGGGAATCCTACACTAACTGGATCTTGTGCAAAGATAATATCTGCATTTTTGCCCCTGTTTAGTATTTTAAAAAAATAAAAGATGTGCCGAATAAATTTGGGCAAACGCCTTACCTCTCCAAAACTTAGAACTTTTACATTAAATCCGTTCTTTGGAAGCTCATCTAAAAGAAGTTTTGAATATGTCGCAGGACCTCCAATGTCAGGCGGAAAGATTCCTGTCGCTATAAGAATATTTTTATTTTTTTGCAATTGAATAGGCTCTGTTTTAAGTTTATCAAAAACTTTGTTTTTCATATCTTTTGCAATCAAATTCCAGTCATATTTTTCTTCTACCATTTGTTTAGCATTTTGAATTATCTTCTTACGCAGTTCGCTGTCTTTAACAAGCAGTTCTACTTTCTCTGAAATGCCTCTTGGGTCATAAACGCCACAGAATAGCCCTGTTGAGCCGTCTTTTAGGAAGTCCGTGATTCCTCCAACTTCAGTTGCTATAACAGGCACGCCAGCTGCCATGGCCTCAATAAACGAGCTTCCCATGCCTTCAGAAAGTGATGGGCGTACAAAGACATCAGAGATATGCAGATATTGAGGAATCTCTTCATATTTTATATTACCTAAAAACAATATTCTTTTTGTAAGACGAAGTTCATCTGTAAGTTGTCTTAGCACCAAAAAAAGCTTGCCTTCACCTGCAATTAATAACTTGAAATTCTCCGGGAGAAATGTGAGGGCTCTTATAATGTCTTCAATTGCATTCTTCTCAACAAGTCTTGAGGTTGTAATTATTACTTTTTCACCTTTTTCTATCCCTAATTCTTTTCTCAATTTGTTTTTTTGAAAATTGGTAATTGAAAATTGAAAATTTTGCACGTCTGCTCCATTTGGAATCACTTCAAGCATGCCTTTATAGCCTATATCACGCGCCCAAGCTCCCAAATATTTTGAAATCACTTGCACTAAATCTGCTTTTGTAAAAATCTTTTTAAAAAGTCCACCGACTGCAAACCACAATACTCCGGCGCGCTCTTTTGGATAGCTTAATCTATCTCCTTCTTGTAATGTTAAGAGAAATTTAACTTTAGAGTATGTTAATTTAAAAAACAAAGCTGCAAAACCATTCCTGCCTGCCATCATAGACCACACAATGTCATATTTG
The DNA here is from genome assembly GCA_046757385.1 of Minisyncoccia bacterium. Classification (GTDB taxonomy): domain Bacteria; phylum Patescibacteriota; class Minisyncoccia; order Phycocordibacterales; family UBA2163; genus UBA2163. Next base: position 1,509 of record JBHHYD010000060.1, read on the forward strand.
TTTTTTCTATGAAGTGTTAAGCTTCTAAAATATGCTAAAAATGGAAAAAATAATTTCGACGATCTAATTCTGTAAACATTTACATTCCCGATTTTCTCAAGACTAGGCAATGTCTTGTCAAAGCGCAAAGTAATCATGTCAAAGCAAAAATCGTCCTGATCGAGTCTGTCTGTTATTTCTTTCACGGCAATCTCCGCCCCCGCCATAGCGGGATGGTATGATGTTGAAAATATTAAAATCCTCTTCATATTACCCATATATAACCATATCTGATAAGAAAAGTCCCCGCCTCAGGCGGGGACTTTTCTTATTATTCCTCCTTTTTGAACGGAAATCCCAATGATTTCAGGTATTCTTTCGTTTCTTCTTTGTTTGAAATACTTGTAACAATAGTAATAGAAAAACCAAATACATCCTTCAGATCCTCATCTGACGTCTCTGGAAAGACTGTGTGCTCTTTTATACCAATTGTGAAGTTACCCATTTCATCAATAGATGAAGTTGTAAGACCTCTGAAGTCGCGCATCCTCGGTATTGCTATATGAATAAGCCTGTCTAAGAAATCATACATTCTCTGACCTCGTAGGGTCACTTGAAAACCGATAATATCTCCCTGCCGAGATTTAAATGTTGCGATTGATTTCTTCGCAGTTCTTGCCGCTTCTTTTTGTCCCGTGATCTTAACAAGACGATCTTGAATCACTTTTAATTTCCCTTTGTCTTTAATCGAACCAATTCCCGCTGAGACGACCACCTTCTCTATCTGCGGTGTCTGCATTTTGTTTTTGTATCCAAATGAACTCTTTAGAGTCTCATATACTTTATTTTGTTTTTCTTTTACTAAATTCATATTTTTTTCGCGTTTGAAATATGTATCGGCATAGTCTTGTCTATTATCTGTCCTTTCTGATTGCTCTTGGTCGGCTTTTGGTGTCTTTTTTTAACATTTATTCCTTCAACGATAAGCTGATCTTTCTTTGGGATTGCACGCAAAACTTTTCCGGTCTTACCCTTATCTTTCCCAGCGATTAT
>JBHHYD010000061.1:0-2467 GCA_046757385.1 Minisyncoccia bacterium
GGTACGCTAATCAGACATAGTGAAGTTAATCGTGTTGAGGAATGGGTTAATGAAACGGTACATGCCGGAGCAGAGTTATTGACAGGTGGAAAACGTATTTCTGACTCCTGCTATGAATGTACAATTCTTTATAACCCTCCTCCTGAGACAAAAGTAAGTCAGCTTGAAATATTTGGGCCGGTAATCTGTATCTATCCATTTTCAGACATGGATAAAGCCGTCGCTCAAGCCAATGCGCTACCTTATGCTTTTCAAGCTGCGGTGCTTACACAAAACATTGAAACGGCGATGCGAGCTTATACTCGTTTAGATGCCTCTGCTGTTATGATTAATGAGCACACTGCTTTTCGTGTTGACTGGATGCCCTTTGCCGGCCTGAAGCAATCAGGACTTGGTGTGGGTGGTATTCCACATACCATGAAAGATATGCAGATTGAAAAATTAATGGTGCTCAGATCTAATGAGCTTTAACTTTTCTGATTGAAGAAATTGCTGTGTTTTGATATATTCTTACCCGACTAGGCCAGGTTGTAAAATAAAAACCTATCTTACTGTGCATGGTACACAGACAGCTGGTTTTCAATTTTTTCCTTATTAACATGCAGTAGATACCGGCCTCTCTTTCGAGAGCATTCCAATTCCGGGATCCTCACGAAAGCGAGGCCGACGTTCTAAACTCTTTTTATACTGAGAAAATTAAATGAAGAAAAACGTAATACTAAAAGCAGACAACAGGGAGTACAAGTTCCCCGTGGTTATTGGCACTGAAAAGGAAAAAGGAATCGATATATCTAAATTGCGTGCTGAAACAGGTTATATAACTCTTGATCCCGGTTACAACAATACAGGTTCATGCGAAAGCGGTATTACCTACACCAATGGAGAAAAAGGTATTCTCCGCTATCGTGGTATCCCTATAGAAGAACTTGCACGAAAGAGTGATTTTATCGAAGTAGCAGACCTGTTAATATGGGGAAGCCTGCCTACCAAAGGGATGAGAAAGAGTTTCACCGATTTGTTAACCAATAATGCTCTTCTACATGAGAGCCTGAGACACCATTTTGAAGGTTTCCCGTATGATGCGCATCCTATGGCGATGCTTTCGGCAATGGTTAACGCGTTGAGCTGTTATCATCCGGTATTAGCCCTGCCTCATAACTCCAGAGAAATTGAAAAAGCAGCGGCAATATTGATCAGTAAGATTCGCACTATAACAGCATTTTCTTACAAGATGTCTCGCGGTGAACCGTTCATCTATCCTAATCCTGAATTCAGTTATACAGAAAATTTGCTGCATATGATGTTTTCTTTGCCGCATGAGCCTTATGAAGTGCATCCGGAAGTAAAGAGAGCAGTAGATTTAATCTTGATACTACATGCAGATCACGAACAAAATTGTAGTACATCAACAGTACGTATGGTTGCCTCTTCAGGCGCCAATCTATTCGCTTCTATATCCGCCGGCATAGCAGCTCTCTGGGGACACCTGCACGGTGGAGCCAATCAGGCTGCGATTGAAATGCTGGAAGAAATTCATTCCGGCAACATGGATGTAAAACAATATATTAATATGGCCAAAGATAAAAAAAGTAGCTTTCGGCTGATGGGTTTTGGGCATCGAGTTTACAAGAATTACGATCCACGGGCTAAGATTTTAAAAAAATTATCTAAAAATGTGTTTAAAGTTTTAAAACATAAAGACCCTTTGTTAGATATTGCGGTTGAGCTGGAAGAAATTGCATTAAATGATCCCTATTTTATAGAACGTAAATTATACCCCAATGTTGATTTCTACAGCGGACTTATCTACCGCGCTATTGGTGTACCGAAGAATATGTTTCCGGTCTTTTTCGCTATTGGCAGGTTACCCGGCTGGATTGCACATTGGAAGGAAGCAACTGAAAATATCAGATTGCAGATTGCGCGGCCTAGGCAAATCTACATTGGTCCGACTAAACAAAGTTATGTACCAATAAATAAAAGATCGACAAAAAAATCATAATCTTGCTTAATTCTGATAGTTTCACAATCCACTCACACATAAGCAATTTATGGTTTTTGTTAATAAATAATAAAAGAACCGACTTGAACGGCTTGAGTATAATATCTTTTTTATCAATACGCAAGACGCAAGCAAGAAACATTTATCAGGTATTCACACCATATTACAGCGCATATTATTCGCTATTATTTCTTTGTTTATTTGTCACTCACGAATCTTATGCGCAGTCATGGCTTTTACCTGAATTCAAACAAATTTTCAATACTATGCCCAAATTACATAAGACACACTAATAACGATAGTTACGATTTAGTTCATTTTTTCTCATGTAAAAATATTTTCGATGGTATATGCTTTGCAAATTAATACAATCATTAACATTTTTAACTTTTTTAGGAGGTTTTAGCTATGGCAGTATCAGCAGAAGAATTTGTAGATCAGTTGCAGAAGGATTGTCTGGAGCAT
>JBHHYD010000062.1:0-2455 GCA_046757385.1 Minisyncoccia bacterium
TTCATCTCATATTTTTTTATATCGAATTGTTTTTTGCTCACTAACCATGTAAAAAAACCAGTAGCAGCTGCAGTAAAGATTGCGGTGATCCCAGTTATTATTGCAGGTAAGTTATTAATAATTCCCTGTATGAAACTTAATTGCTCTTCCATAATTTTCTTCTCAAAGTATTTATTGCACAGCTAACTATATTTTCTATAGTTCTGAATAATACCCCAAATTTACCATTTTTTCATTGACAATCAAGAAAAAAATTGATTAATTACAAAAAAACTAACTGTATAATATCTCGGACAGGAATAATAATAGGAACTGACTAATTCTGATGCTTGACATACCAGCACAAATAAAAAACGGTTACGCTCAATTGTTACAGCAGCGCGGCATCCCGCAGCACAGCCATAACACTTACTTGAAGTGGTTGCGCTTCTACCTGGATTTTTGCAGCAAATATCATCATGCTGCCGCTCACCGCAGTTCTTTGCCGCTTTTTATAAAAAAACTCCATGAAAAGAATCAAACATCGCGCCAGCAAAAGCAGGCCGGTCATGCCATCAATATCTACTATGCTCTGGTGAACAATGATCCCATTCAAGGCGAACTCAAGCAGGCAGCCATTTCATACAAAAATGCCACTCAGAAGCCCTCGACCGCCCTGACACCGGAGAAAGCCGCCTGGGAACAAATCTATATGGATTTGGATGCCGCCATTAAAGTGCGTCATTATTCGCCTAATACCTATAAAACCTATGCGGGCTGGGCGAGAAAGCTGCAGCATTTCACCCATCATAAAGCGCCTGAAAAGTTAACGGGCGAGGACGTCAAATCGTTCTTAAACCATCTGGCGGTGAAACAAAAGGTTGCCGCCTCGACTCAGAATCAAGCCCTTAACGCATTGCTTTTTCTCTTCCGACACCTCCTGAAAAAAGATCTCTCTGATTTTGATGGCATTGTTTGGGCAAAAAGAACTCGTTACATTCCGGTTGTTCTGTCTCGCGCGGAGATCGATGCGGTTCTGCAGCATCTTTCTCATCCTTATGACCTGGTGGTTAAGCTCCTGTATGGATGCGGGCTTCGGCTTTTTGAATGTCTGCAGTTGCGCATCAATCATTTGAATTTTGACGCGATGGTTCTGACCGTCCATGATGGCAAAGGGCAAAAAGACCGGACCGTACCTCTTCCTCTGTCAATTTTAGATGAGCTCAGGGCCCAGCTTACTCGTGTTCAGAACTTACATGAGATCGATTTAAAATCAGGTTATAGTGGTACATTCATGTTTGGCGCCTTCGAGAAAAAATCTCCCTCTGCGGCAAAAGAATTTATCTGGCAATGGTTATTTCCAGCCAAATCATTAACGGTGGTCCCGGAAACAGATGAACGAAAACGTTACCACTTGCACCCCAGCCATGTTCAAAAAGCGATCAGGAAGGCTGTATATAAAGCAAAACTTACCAAGCGGGCAACAGCGCATACCTTTCGCCATAGTTATGCCAGCCATCTGTTGCAAGCCAATTATGACATCCGGACCATCCAGGAACTTTTAGGTCATCGCGATCTCAAATCCACCATGATATATAAACAAACCGTAAAAAGTCAAACAATCAAAGAAGCCCAGAGTCCTCTGGATTTCAGCCAATGATTTTAACGCCGGCCTAAACAAATAATTATCTGGTTTTATAAATAACATTCCAATTTAAGTGACCAATTTCTATTCAGCACATAAAATATAGTTTTATTATATTTTTACGAACAAGGTATCCTGCAAATATTCAGGTTATGTAATGATCCCACGTAACCTGCAATGACTCAAGTTGATGATAGTATTCGCGTCCAATACGACAAATTATTCAAGCAAAAAATAGTTGCATACCCCTACAATGTTTATTGAAAGTGGCTGCGCTATTATCTCAGCTTTGCATGAAGTCTCAGTTTCATAACATATTAGAGAGCGGTTTACAGACCGTTCACAATGTTTCTTTATTTAGAAACTTACGGTCATGGAGCTTGAATTTTTTGATTTCTATATATAGAAATATTTGAGCAAGAATTGTCGCTCATCAGTAGATCTTGCTTAATCTCTGCATCTGCCATTTTTGCTGGATGATGCTTGTTATGAAAAAAGATATATTTCTTCAGGGGGTGAGATATTAGTCGATTAGGATTCATATTCAAACTCTGAAATTTATAAAGGCTATTAAAAATGATAGCCTGAGATGATACATTATCTCACCCCCTGAAGCCATTGTACATACGCTTGCACGGTGCTCCGGCTGTAGTGCCAGGTGCGGATAGCCTCTCGAACCTGTGTAAGAAGTTTTGGTTTGCTGCTATTTTTAGATTGTGGGCTTAAATAAGTCATCGCCGCACCCTGTAGGTTTAACTACACGTCACAAGACTCTTCGGCTGCTTAATGGTATCCCCTTCGTTGCCGGCAGTTACTGGTGGTTGGTACTCG
>JBHHYD010000063.1:0-2198 GCA_046757385.1 Minisyncoccia bacterium
AAAGGAAATTTTTAGGTTTGCCGCGCGCGACCATCGGGAGCGCGTCCGAGGCGCGTTGCGCCGAGGCAAATAGCGCGCGAAGCGCTCAAAATTCAATTTGGTGGACCCGACAGGACTCGAACCCGCCACCTCCTCAGTGCAAATGAGGCGCTCTACCAGATGAGCTACGGGCCCAAAACCCGTTTATTACAACAAATATTTTAATACATTTTAGCACCAAAATCAAACCCACTTGGCTATCCGATAGCCAAGTGGGAGCCAAACGGCTAAACGACTTTAGCCGTTTAGGTAAGCTTAAAGATATGGTAAAATTGCCCATATGCAGAAAAGAGTATTTATAATTCACGGGTGGAACGGTCAATCAGACGAAGGCGGTTTCCCGTGGCTCCAAAAGGAACTTGAAGAAAGAGGGTTTGAAGTTCACGCACCCCAAATGCCTGAACCGGCATACCCGAAAATAGATGCATGGATCTCACATCTTAAAGAACAAATCAGTATTCCAGATGAAAACACATATTTACTCGGTCATTCAATAGGAGCTCAAACTATTTTAAGATATCTTGAATCTCTTGAACCGAACGCAAAAATAGGCGGAGCTGTTTTTCTGGCTGGCTGGATGCATCTTACAAACGAAGCATATGAAGATGAGGGGGATATTGCTATAGCAAAGCCATGGCTTGAAACCCCGATAGATTGGGAGAAAGTAAAGCTCCACACGGACAAGTTCACAGCAATATTTTCAGATGACGATCCGTTTGTTCCATTTAGTGATTCTGAGATTTTTGCCGATAAGTTAAATGCAAAAATCATTGTAGAAAATAACAAAGGACACTTCAGCGGCGTTGACGGAATAAAGGAACTGCCAATCGTCCTTTCCGCAATTCTTGAAATGTCTAATACTCAATAAAAGATTTTCTCAATCTTGGTTTAACTCCGCTAGGTCAAACCTAGCGGAAAAAATTGCTATGGTTAGTAAATTTATGTATATTAGCTAGAGAATTTTTGAAATTTTTGGGAGGAGAATAAATGAAAAAGACAGAACTTTGTATAAAGGAAGGGAAGTTGATGGAGCTGGTACTGGCGGATAAAGAGCTTTCAGAAAAGATAAAGTGCATCCAAAAGTTTTACAAAGAGCGAAAGAAATGGGAAAGAGCCCTTTTTACGTCCAAAACAGTCTTAAACGCCATGTGCTCCGAGCACATGGCGTTTTTATGTTAAGCATATCAATATCCACAACCAAACTCTTATATTTCAACATTTTATTAGTACAATATAAGCATATGACAGCAATAGAAACAATTGCGTTGATAGCCGCAATAGTAACTATCATCAAGATATTAGTAGTAATGAAGGACCCTTCAATCTGGATGCGCAAAGTGTCACTTCCTGTGTTGAAGTCAGGGAAGACAGGGGTAGCCATCTCTTTAATTTTAGCGGCAGTTGTCCTTTGGTATCTACTTGAGTCGCTGACCATTATAGATATCTATGCGGTTGCAGCCTTCATCTCGCTTTTGATAATGACTGGCTTTATGGCATACCCCAAGAAGATGGCAACGATGATGGAGCAGTTCGGTAAGGACAAGCATCTTATAGAGAAGTCTTGGCTTCAGATATTAGTCTGGCTTGCTCTGTCCGTCTGGGTACTAAAAGTACTATTTTTCTAAACGATTCAATTATGATATAATTTTTATATCATGAAAGGATACAATACAAACATAGAGGAAGCGACGAAAGAAAACACTGACTTTCGCCGTGTGCTCTACACTGCGAAAAACAGTCAGCTTGTTTTGATGAGTATAAAGCCCGGAGAGGAAATAGGGATGGAAGTGCATGACCTTGACCAGTTCTTGCGTTTTGAAGAAGGTGAGGGTAAAGCAATTCTTGACGGAGTAGAAGCGCAGGTGAGAGATGGCTCTGCTGTAGTAGTGCCTGCAGGCACACAGCATAACTTTATAAACACAGGAGATGTGGACTTGAAGCTCTACACTATCTACTCACCGCCAAACCATAGGCATGACGTAGTCCACAAGACAAAGGAGGATGCAGAGGCGGACGATGAACATTTTGACGGTACAACAACGGAGTAGACTTGACCCCGCCGCTTGCAAGTGGCGGGGTTGACATTTTTAGTGTAATCGTATATAATGGCCGCAGCAGAAAGTCGAGAACTGCTGGATTACAAGTACAGTAAAAAACGT
>JBHHYD010000064.1:0-2105 GCA_046757385.1 Minisyncoccia bacterium
ACCCAGCCATTCTCCACTACTGTCATCACACCAACCGTATTGACCCCACTCATATGCGCCACATCGTATGCTTCAATACGAAAATTACCAGTTCCCAAGGCCTGGCCTCGGGAAGTTTCCCGAGGCCTGGCCTTGGGGATTTCCGGCTTTTTTAGCTCCTCTTTTATGAGAGAAACGTCCTGAATATGATTAAGTGCAAAGATAGTTTTCTTCATCGCATTCGCTTTTTCAAACTTTTTCTTCTTGGCGTAAGAGTGCATCTCTTGCTCCAGTGATTTTATCAGCGACTTCTTCTTGCCCTCAAAGAAAAGCTTTATGTGGTTTATAGTGCGCCCGTATTCTATTTTAGAGATTTCTCCAGAACATACTCCCGGACAAAGCCCAATTTGCCTGTTGAAACACGGTTTTTTTGAATAAGGATTACAGGTGTCTCTGAACGGAAACAGCTTTCTTACAATCTTCATTGCGTCTTTAAAAACTCCCCCGTGAGGAAACGGGCCAAATAAATATTTGATATCCCTTGAAGTGTATCTTTCTTCTACCAAATCTTTCCCGCGTACAATAAGCACACGCGGAAAATCTTCGCGCGTTATGACAACATAATTGAAGCTTTTATCGTCCTTTTCTTTTGTGTTATACCTTGGCTGAAACTTCTTTATTAAATTTGCCTCCATTATGAGAGCCTCCAGAACCGAGTCCGTTTTTACAAAATCTACAAAGTCCGCTTCTTCAACCATCTTTTTTATTAATTGCCCTCTTGTTTTGAGTATGTCTTTTCCAAAGTAACTCCTTACTCTATCGGAAAGTGTTGTTGCTTTGCCTACATACAAAACACGAGTGCCCCTCTCAAAAAGATACACTCCTGTAGAATCAGGAATTTTTAGTTTTTTCAAATCCTCTATTGTCATAATCTCAATAGTAATACTCTACTAATTCTTGTGCAATAAAAAAGGGCCCACATAAAATAATTGGGGTCCAAGTATTGGTAAACTTCTATTTAATATTGGTACATCTGTATTATACACCTTTTAGATATTTTGTCAAGTACTTTGCAGTATGTGATTTCTTGCTTTCCGCCACCTTCTCCGGAGTGCCTTTGGCGACTATAGTACCGCCTTTTTCTCCTCCTTCAGGACCTATGTCTATCACGTAATCAGATGATTTGATGATGTCCATATTGTGCTCTATTACTACCACAGTATTACCGCGCGCTACGAGTGATTGAAGAATTTCAATCAGCTTTTTCACATCTTCATAATGAAGCCCTATAGTCGGCTCATCTAAAAGATAAATCGTCTTTTGCAAATGCGGTCTATAAAGCTCGGAAGAGATTTTTACTCTCTGCGCTTCCCCGCCAGAAAGAGTTGTTGCCGACTGTCCAAGCTCCAAGTACCCAAGTCCGACATCGTTTAAAGTTTTAAGCCTGTCATAGATCGCCGGAATATCCTCAAAGAAAGTCAGGGCTTCTTCAACAGTCATCTTTAGCACGTCGTAAATGTTTTTGTGCTTGTATTTGACTTCAAGTGTTTCTTTCATAAATCTTTTTCCATTGCACACGTCACACTTCACATAAACTGTCGGCAAGAAATGCATCTCAACAGCGATAGTGCCATTGCCCCCGCATGTCTCGCATCGTCCGCCTTTAACATTGAAAGAAAACCTGCTCGGCTTCCACCCGCGCGCTCTTGCTTCAGAAGTAGCCGCAAAAAGTTCACGAATAAATGTAAACGCTCCAGTGTAGGTCGCAGGGTTTGAACGGGGCGTGCGTCCGATCGGCGACTGGTCTATCAATATTGAACGGCCCAGATACTCCGTACCTGAAATCCGCGCGACATTGAATGTTTTATTGCTTCTGTATTTCCTGTCAAACTTTGCACGCAAATTCTTGTGCAATATCTCATACATAAATGTAGATTTACCGGAGCCAGAAACTCCTGTGACAGTGACGAGCCTGCCTAACGGCAAGTCCACACTCATGTTCTTTATATTAAATTTCTTTCCACCGCGGATCTTGATCGTACCCTTGTTGCTGTTCCGCCTTTTTTCCGGCACTTCTATCTGCTTCTCCTCCCTCAAGTAATCAAGAGTAAGTGATTTGCTTTCAT
>JBHHYD010000065.1:0-2086 GCA_046757385.1 Minisyncoccia bacterium
AATCCAAAGCAATGGCGTGAATTACAATACGAGCCTTTTGACCCGCAGTTAGAATTGCGCAAAGTTCGCTATTTCAGCAAAGAAGAGATTGACAATATTTCTTCTGAAAAAAGAAGACAAATTCAAAAAGAGAGAATAGATAGATACAAAGAGCAGTTGTTAAATCAAAAGAAAGAAATCGCTGAAATTCAGATAAGTTTTGAAAAAGAAATAAGAAATAATCCAGACATAAGTTTTGAAGACTTAATGAGCTCGCTTTATATGAGAGCACCAAAAGCCAGATTAACAAGTAGCCAGATAGATATATTTAGAAGCGGTCTTCGCAGTTATGCATTAGCGCATCAAGATATTGAGCTTTATAGGCAGGAATATCCAGATGACGATAAATTGTTTGAAGCATGTTTTGGGCGTTTGCCTAAAGGCGAGATGGAAATTATAAAAGGTCCAATGACTTTTTATTTTCGGTGCCATAATATTGAAGATTATGCATTGATTCATAGCGGGAAACTTGACTCAGAAGAAAGATTGAATGAGCATGATGTTACTTCTGCTAATATGAGTGGCGGCGTTAAGACATCCAAATCTCTTTTGCCTTACTTCAAAGGAGTAGTTATTGCTGAAAACTCTTTCGGTCGTTCTGTAAATAAAAAAACTTATATTCATGAAGAACAGCATGCAATACACCAACTATTTGAGGATGAGAGAGCTATGCAGGATATTTTTATGTCTGGTCTGGAGAAATCTTCTGCAAAAGAACAGGAAAAAGTTTTAACAAGTTCACTAAGGCGTAAAAGAGAGGATTTTGAATCAAGAGCAAAAAATGAGATCTTGGCGTATTTCAAAGACGGCACAGATACAGAGCAAATAAAACAAATACTCTCAAAAGATAAGAAATATGGCGGGTTGTACGACTATTTCAAAGACTGGTATTCGAGAGACGGAGCCAAAGAAGCAAATGAATTAATAGACAGCGGATTGAATAAAGATCTCGTCGATGAAACTTTTGTTAATGTTTTTATAACGGAATATAGGATAGATATTATTCATCCAGCAGTCGAAGCCATGCAGACATTAAGCGACAAAGGTCTTGCGAAAGAAGAAATTATTAATTTGCTTATAAATGAACCATTAAGCAAATGGCCAAAGGTGGTAAAGAGAATGCAAGATATTAGTGATAAAAACTTTGCTCGTCCAGAGATGGCCTTAATAGAAAAGACAATAAAAGAATATTTGGAATTATCCAAGTCTCCTCAAGGGTTTTATAATCTTGGTGGTGCTAGGAACAAAATTGACGAATTAAAGAAAGAAGGAAAACTTACCAATGAAGAAGCTGGTGAGTTGGCTAACAGACTCGGATTATAATACTTGATAAGAATGAGTGATATGGAAAGCACAATTAGCAGAAGATACTGTAATAAGTAAAGAAAAATTTATAAGCAGGATTATCAATATGAATTTAGAAAAACCACAGATTAAAGTAGAGCAAGGGAAATCCGAAAAAGAACTTGCTTGGGAGAAAAAACGAAAAGAAATAGATGAAATAATTGATATTGTTGGCCATAAAATTGACAATGGAATAAAAGAAACAGTTGTTGCTTTTGATATGAATGGTTTACCTACACATAATTCGTGTGAGGGCCACATTGATCACGGGTTTCCTTATCCATTTGTAGAGGTTACGGCAGGAGAAGAAAAAACAAAATTAGAGAAGAAATTAAAAGAACGACGCGCTTCCATGAAAAAATTCACTGAATTTCTTCGCGAAAAATATCTATATAAAGCTAAAATATAACAGATAGTTGGAAACGGGTATCAATGACGGTATAATATAAACAATGGAAAATCCGACATTTTCACTAGAGAATGCAAATAAAAAATTCACAACTCCACAAGAGGAGCTGGAGTTTTTGCGTGAAAAGGTTGCCAAACAAGAGCGAGAGTCAAGCAATATAGAGCAAGCTCCAAAAGAAGAAAATATAAGCCGTCAGATCCACGAATACAAAAAAGAAAAACCGGAAGCTGTTTTGGAAGAAAGTTACAAATTACCTGAGAAAAAAGAGAATGAAATTGTCTTGAAACTTTCTCC
>JBHHYD010000066.1:0-2043 GCA_046757385.1 Minisyncoccia bacterium
TAGTACATAACATTCTATTATTCAGTTTAGAGTATTTGCAACTTCATATCACATATATACCTTAAACCATCTGCGTTTCATAAAACTTAGAAGCAGTATAAGATTAACAAAAGATAAAACTATTTCTTCTTTATTTCAAATTGTAATTTTGCTTGTTAATATTTCTATATTGCAAAACAACACCTCTCTATTATAATACCCAAATTGAGCGATTTATACCTGCCCGGCCACCAAGGTGGAGAATGACATCACACTGAGCACATTCGCACGCTCAGTATAAACTCTGTCAAAGTGTAACCAACATTGAAATTCCTATGCATCAAGATAGTTTTACTTGTTTATACGAGTAAGATTTCTCGTATACATTTATATATACGGGCGCTGCCCCCTGTTTTCGTCAAATAGATAAAAAGTATGCCAACAATATTTGATAATATCGAAAACATATTAAAAGAAGGCCTGAACAAGACTTTTGAAAAATCCAAAAGGGCTGATTTTTGTATCGGCTATTTTAATCTGAGGGGCTGGACACAGTTATACAAACAGGTTGATAACCTGTCCGGAGATTATCTTTCTGAAGAGTGTGACGATGATAACCGGTACTTCTGCCGCATTCTGATAGGCATGCAGCGCCAGCCAATGGAGATACTGGAAGAACATTTTTCCAAAGATGAGAATGATGTAATTGATAATGCCCGGGTTATCGAATACAAAAAGAAACTGGCTCAGGAATTACGTGAACAACTCACAATCGGCACACCAAATAACAGTGATGAAACAGCGCTCAGGAAACTGTTTACACAGCTTAAAAGTGGAAAGGTAAAGGTCAAATTGCATCTGGAATATCCTCTACATGCCAAGCTTTATCTTGCTTTTCGTGAAGATTACAATACTCCCGTTATCGGTTTTGTAGGCAGCAGCAACCTCACATTTGCCGGAATTTCAAAACAGGGAGAATTAAACGTTGATGTTGTTGAACAGGATGCTGCCAAAAAATTGGCAAAGTGGTTCCAGGACAGGTGGGAGAATCGCTGGTCTATTGATATATCAAGTGAGCTGGTTGAAATATTAGATCAGAGCTGGGCATCTGAAAAGGAGATACCACCGTATTACATCTACCTCAAGACGGCATATCACTTATCAAGTGAGGCGCGGGCAGGTGTATCTGAATTTTCATTATCAAAAAGATTTCAGGAAGAACTTTTCACTTATCAGGCAAATGCTGTGAAAGTGGCAGCCCATCACCTGCACAAAAGAGGCGGCGTTATTATCGGAGATGTCGTTGGTCTTGGAAAAACAATAACTGCAACTGCTCTTGCTAAGATATTTGAGGATGATTTTTTTCTTGAAACGTTAATAATCTGTCCAAAAAACCTGGTACACATGTGGGAAGACTATGCGCACAAATATCAGTTGCGCGCCAGGGTGATGTCTATAACAAAAGCCCAGACAAAACTTGGCAGTGAAAGAAGATTCCGCCTTGTCATATTGGACGAAAGCCATAACCTGCGCAACCGTGAAGGCAAAAGATACCGCGCTTTACAGGAATATATTCAACTCAACGATAGTAAAGTAATTATGCTTACCGCAACACCCTATAATAAATCGTACTCTGATTTAGGAAATCAATTAAGACTCTTTATCGATGAAGAAGAAAACCTCGGTATAAGTCCTGAACGATTTATTGAAAGCATTGGAGGCAGAGTCCAGTTTCGCGCGCAATATCAAATCGGTGAAAACAGTGTCGCTGCTTTTGAAAAAAGCATGTTTTCTGATGACTGGAACGAATTGATGCGTCTGTTTTTAGTCAGAAGAACAAGAAGTTTTATTAAAAGCAATCACGCGAAAATAGACAAAGAGACAGGAAAAGCTTATTTAGAATTACCCGATGGATCAAAGCAGTACTTTCCGGAAAGAATACCCAAAAGAGTAGATTTTTCATTTAAAAAGGGTGATAAAGATGACCAGTACGCAAGGCTGTACTCAAGAGAAGTTGTTGATATTATTGACCAAGGGGTTCAAAAAGTTTATGAAGTTAATTTT
>JBHHYD010000067.1:0-2025 GCA_046757385.1 Minisyncoccia bacterium
ATCTGTCTCTTACTCTCGCTTTGTGTATATTTCTCGGTTTTGGGTCGGATATATTAAATGCTTCATAGATAGAATGTTCGTATCTTTTTAATGCAAGGTCTTTATGAAGCGAGATTATATTACTCATCAAATTTTGCTCAAATTCTTGTACGTCTTTTCTTCCTTTTTTACCTTTTACAAATTCTCTCCATGCTTCAAGCAGATTTTCTATGGAAATGATATTATTGTATGTATGAGTCAATTGAATTTTCCCCATTCTTCATATAATACCCCCCCGCAAAACTTCTACCACTGCTCCAGAAAATGAAAGCTGTTTATCTTTTATGGTATGCCTATTATCAAACTCTACCTAAACTGCATAGACACTCTCTTGGACAGAGAATAGACAATCTCTTTGTTGAAACAATAGAAGCAATAACGATTGCAAGCTTCTTGTCAAAGTCGGAAAAACATCCATGGGTTAGATTGGCTATTAGAAAAATGGATACATTGAAAATATTGTTGATGGTTCTATGGGAAACAAAGTCGCTTGATAACAAAAAGTATATTACTCTTTCTATGAAGGTAGACGAAATAGGCAGAATGCTCGGCGGTTGGAACGGACAGCTCTTAAAACAAAACTCCCCCAACAAACAGTCGGGAGAGAAATGAAGAGAGTTGCGAGCAACAACGCAGGGTTGTTGCCGTTCCAGTCGTTGTCAAGCCAATTGCCGTTCCAGTTCCACTGCCCACCATCCCAGTAGAGATAACGAACGTAGAGATTGCCGTCAGAGTTGCGATAATGTATGAAATGTCATCTGTATCACTGTCCATTGATTACTCTCCAGACTGTATCGTATTTGTGATAATAAATCACTCAACATCTCACACCAAGTATCTTCTTTTTTTAAGTTTACATACACTACACTATCCAAAATCGTAATCGTGAATATTCTCAATGTATGGATACTGGATTCGGCAGTAGGAAACCGTAGTCGCCCGCATATTCGCCTAATACCGTTTATATTTTAACATAAGTAAATGAAAAAGCCCTGCATTATTTATCAATTTGATATATATAATACAGGGCTGAAGATTGATGTTTCTTTCTAAAACATCGCGACTAAGTTCAAAGAATCTAAGTGCCAGAGCACAGTGACTTAGGACTCAGTTCTAACTTGCGAGCAACAACGCAGGGTAGTCGCCGTCCCAGTCGAGGCCAAGCCAATAGCCGTCCCAGTACCACCGCCCACCAACCCAGTAGAGATAACGAACGTAGAGATCGCCGACAGAGCTGCGATAAATAGTTCCCCAGAAAAAGATGTAACGAGTGTTTCCGTTTTCGTCTTTTTTCCAGTCCTCTGGAATGAGTTGCGGATTTTTTAGAAGATAATCCATGACATTGGCATTTAATACTGGTTTGTCTTTTAATTCCTTGCGGAGTTTATTGCCACCAATACACTTTCCATTCTGCTGACCTTCTGACAGATAGAATTCAAATCTTTCTGGACTAAACTCAATCTGTCCGCATTTTTTGTGACCTCTTTTTTCAACACTCCAGCTATCTGGTATGAAAGGATCGGCATCGCCGTCAATAATGTGTTTTACAATATTGATTTCTGCTAAGCCTTCAGCAACTTTCATAACTTGAGAGAAAAGATTGTCATCATGAGCAAGTTTTGCCCAAAATTTCTCATCAGCTCCTACTTTTCTGCCTGTTACAACAGCTTCATGAACAACACCAAAATCTTTGCCAAAATTAGACGCACTATGATTTTTCATAACACACCTCCTATAAAAAGGCTAAAAAGAACAGTTTAACTACACCAGTAGTATGGCAAATTGTCAAAAGTATGTCAAGGCGTTCTCAAAATCCTCCGGCAAGTCCGCTTCTACAGTTATCACCTCGCGGTTTTGAAGTTTAAATGAAAGAGATCTGGCATGAAGTGCGAGACGCTCAAACCCAAGCCCACACTCCCTTTTAGGCGCGTAAATCTTGTCACACACAACAGGATTATTAATAGCTTTGAAATGCACTCTTATCTG
>JBHHYD010000068.1:0-1991 GCA_046757385.1 Minisyncoccia bacterium
TGAGGGCTGGTTGCTGGATCTACCGCTCGTCCGGATCATTGTAAGTGCTGGCTGGCGATTACGATCTGGACGAGGAGGGTAACCTCATCGCAACCGGCCCCATGATCGCCTATCGCGGGCTTTTTCTCATTGACAAAGAGGGGGTGGTGCACCACCAGGTGGTGAATAATTTCCCCCTGGGCCGCAATGTGGATGAGGCGCTCAGGATGGTGGATGCGCTGCAACATTTCGAGGAACATGGCGAAGTGTGCCCTGCCAATTGGCAGAAAGGCAAAGAGGCCATGCAGGCCACGCATGAGGGAGTGGCAGATTACCTGGCTGCCCACTGAGGCGGATAATTGCATTATTTCCTGTTTTCGTCACTGCAACACCCGGGAAAAATTATTGACTATTTCATATAGCTTACGTTGCTGCTCATCCATTTCCAGTAACTGAGTTTCTGATGTTTTGGAATCCGGGAGTCGATATGTGATTTGATACATATTGTGGGTCAACTCAGAGGCTTCTTTTACTGATAGAGATGATTTCGCCATGTAAAGCGCCCTTTCCAGCTCTTTGTAAATGGAATAGGCAGTGAAAGAAATACAAATATGAGCTTCTATCCGGTTTCTTAAGCGATGATATATGGGGCGAATGCGTAAATCTGTTTTTGATATTCGGAAGGCTTTTTCTATGTGCCATAATTCTCCATAGTTTGCAATTACTTCTTCATCCGTTAATTTGGTGTTGGTAATATAACCTTTGAGCCCGTCCCAGTATTTATCTTGTTCTAACTTTGAATAATCTATTTCAATATTTACTTCACCTTCAAGTTTGAGGTATTTGTTGTATCCCCGATTGTTAATACTTGATTTTGTCAGCCTTCCGGTTTTTATACGTTTTTCGAGACACCTCAGTCCTCGTTCTCTGTTATAAGCATCTTTCTTTGCACGTTTTGATGAATAGCTTATTATTATCCTGTTACTCTTATCTTTTTGAATGCTTACCGTATCACCATCAGCGTAGTAATTCTCTAATATGTGAGTTTTGATTTTTTCCGATTCGTTTCTTATACGTGCACCTAAAATATATTCATAACCTACTGCTCGTAAAGCTTCTATATTTTTCTTTGACAATAGTCCACTATCGGCTATTACGATAGGTTTATCAAGTTTGAATTTGGAGGCTATTTTTTCAATAAACGGTATCAGAGTGTCTCCCTCGTATGTGTTTCCTTTATATATATCATATCCTATTACGTAGCCTTTCTTAGCAACCAAGAGCCCCAGAAATATTTGTGGATTTTGATGTTTTCCGTCTTTTGAAAAACCGCTTTTGCGCAGATCATCTTCATCACTGGCTTCAAAATATAGTGTTGTCATATCATAAAATACTACTCCTACTTCTCCTCCTAAAACCTTCTTCGTATGCTCAAATACTATTTGCTCTGCCTTTTCTTTATACTTATCGGAAAGCTTATCCAAAAACCTGTAAACAGCACTAATTTCCAATGTTACACCCTGATATCTGTATAGGTATTCAATCGTTTTTAATTTGCTTAAAGGAAATGCCAGACGTGCAATAACCAAGTGCCTGAACATCTTATCTTTAATTTGATCTAATCCGATAAAGTCGAATATCTTTCCAAAGATTAACTCGGGACCAATGGTATGAATACTTGAGTTCCTAAGCGATTGAAATATGCTTCTGACCAATTCATCTGACTCGGACTTAAACAAGGTCATTTGCCCTTGCTGTGTAATCTTTTTTAGCTCTTGTTTGGCTTGTGATTCTAGTTGCTTAATTTTGTGCTGTTGTGTGGCGCACCCTATGGTTTTTACAACTTTATACCTGCCTTTTACCTTGCTAATTATCTGAATACTAATACTTCCAGACCTGTTTTTAAGTTTTCTTATGTACATGATAAATATTCTGCAACACCCAAAGATACAAAACTAACGCTGATTACCAGAGTGTTATAAGGGTGTTGCAAAAAGTGACGAAAACAGGAG
>JBHHYD010000069.1:0-1964 GCA_046757385.1 Minisyncoccia bacterium
GCAAATGTTGGGGCAGAAATGAGACCTATAGCAAGCACAAAAAACAGCACTTTTGTTGTAAATAGTGTCCAAAAACTCGTTATTTTAGCCTGATTTCTAGCGGATTTATGGGGAATATCAGGGTCTTGGTTTATGGGTATGATAAGTTTTGTTTTATTGCGACAGATCTACAATCTCTGGAAAACATGGCTTTGTTAAGCCACAAAGAAAATCGCTACCATTCAGCATTCTCTCACTATACTCGTCTGAAATTGAAAGTCAACGAGGTTATCCACTACACCATAAACATGATATAGTAGCAAAATATGCATCTAAAAGGTCTTAATTCACAGCAAAAGTTGGCGGTTTTACACAAAGACGGCCCGCTTCTGATCATTGCAGGCGCAGGCGCCGGGAAAACCAAAACAATCACGCACAGAATACTTAATCTTATAAAAACAGGAGTCGCGCCTGAAAACATTCTTGCTGTTACCTTTACAAACAAAGCTGCAAAAGAAATGAAAGAGCGTGTGAAAGATCTGTTAGATAAAGATAAAGAAATCAATTTGCCAATTTCTGCAAATTCGTATCCTTACATCGCAACATTTCACGCGCTTGGTGTTCGTATACTGAAAGAAAATGCACGACTACTCAATACAACACGGCACTTCAAAATCTTTGACAGAAACGATTCACTGCGCGCAGTCAAAGATGCTCTTAAAAAAGCAGACCTTGATCCAAAACAATATGCGCCGAAAGCCATACTGAGCGTGATCTCAAAACAAAAAGGAAACGCAGTAACTCTGGGGAAATATGAAGAAAACGCTGGTAATTCATATTACCCGAGAATTGTCGCGGAAGCATGGAGAGAGTATGAGAAAAACCTGAACAGTGAAAAAGCGTATGATTTTGATGACCTTCTTTTAAAAACCGTAATTCTTTTAGAGCAAAATGAAAGAGTGTTGGAACGATATCAAAACATCTGGAAATACATTCACATAGACGAATATCAGGATACGAACAAAGTCCAATGCAAACTCGCAAACTTGCTTTCTGGGATGCACAGCAACGTTTGTGTAGTGGGAGATGTAGACCAGAACATTTACAGTTGGCGAGGAGCGGATATAGAAAACCTTTTGGATTTTGAGAATAAATATAAAGGTGCAAAGACACTCTTGCTTGAAGAAAATTATCGCTCGACTAAAAACATTCTTTCAGCATCAAATTCTATAATAAAGAAAAACAGAAAGCGAAAAGAAAAAAATCTGTTTACTAAAAATGAAGACGGAGAAAAACTTTCCCTCTTCTGCGCGTTAAGTGAAATCCAGGAAGCGCAGTTCATTGCGCTGAAGTCAAAAGAGCTTATAGAGTCCGGCACAGTCCCGAAAGAAATCGCCGTGCTCTATCGCGCAAATTTCCAGTCAAGAATTTTGGAGGAAGTTTTTCTCTCACTTGATGTACCTTATCAGGTGCTCGGAGTGCGTTTCTTTGAAAGAAAAGAAGTGAAAGATGTTCTCGCATATCTTGGGGCCGCTTTAAATCCTGAAAGTATTTCTGACTTTAAAAGAATTATAAACGTACCGGCGAGAGGTATAGGGAAGGTGACACTTTTGAAGATTGTGGAGGGGAGAGAGAGTGAATTAAGTATGAAGGTTGCGCAAAAAGTTGCGGATTTCAAGGCGCTGCTTAAGGATATTTCAGACATCGCAGGGAATTCAAAGCCAAGCGAGACTATCAAATTTATCCTGAAGAGGACAGGACTTGAAGATGCTCTAAAGAGCGGAAGTGAGGAGGATTTAGAGAGGCTTGAAAACATAAAAGAGCTTGTGACGCTTGCTTCAAGATACGATGTACTTAAGCCAAGTGAGGCAGTTGATAAACTTCTTGAAGACGCTGCTCTTGCGAGTGATCAAGATGAACTTAAAGAAGAGAAAAATGCGGTGCGCCTGATGACAGTGCACGCGTCAAAAGGTTTGGAGTTTGAG
>JBHHYD010000070.1:0-1935 GCA_046757385.1 Minisyncoccia bacterium
TATACACGATATTTAGAAGAATAAAACAGACCTACTGATGAGGATTATGACCGGTATGTATATTTAGTGCTTGAATTGAAGAAGAAAAATTATGATGACGAGCTTATCTACAGAGACCATCCGTTCAGGGTGAAAGACAAAGTAACTTCTTCTGTTCTCTACATGGCGGACAAACGCCTTAAACTAATGGCAGAAACTGCTGGATATGATACCAAAGAGATTGACGGATGGCTTAAATTGTTTGAGCAGAATTTAAATAGCAAACTCTGGAATGCAGATGAAAAGTTGTTTTATGATTTTGACCTTAATAAGAATGACTATATAAAAGTTAAAACCGCAGGAGCGCTTATGCCTTTTGCAACCGGCATACTCTCAAAAGAGCAGGTTGATGATATTTATACTCATATAAAAAGCAGTGATTTCTGCGGAGATACAACTTGCAAAATAGAACTCGTACCTTCAAACGCAAGAGATGAAGAGACATTTGACGACGACCACTACTGGCGTGGACCGATTTGGATAAACGTAAACTGGTTTATGTGGAAAGGTTTTAAAGAATATGAAATGAAAGACGAAGCAGACCACGTAAAAAGGCATCTCCTGAAGCTGATGGAAGATGAAGGTTTCCACGAATACTATTCCCCTACTACTGGTAAGGGCGAGGGCGCGAAGGATTTTTCATGGACTGCGGCACTTGCTATAGATATTCTCTTTGACGATTTGTAATTATTTAAAAAATAAACTAATACTTACCAACCGACCTATAATATGCTATAGCGTATAATAGGTCGGTATTTTATTTTTTCTCCCGCCATTTATTTATTTTTTCGTGATGACCTGAGAGAAGAACTTTGGGAACTCTGTGTTTTTTGCCTTTGTATTTTAAAATTTCAGGACGCGTGTAGACGTCAGAGCTTGCAATCCTTTCCTCTTCTATTGAAAACTCATTCCCAAGCACGCCTTTTATCTGTCTAGCGACAGCGTCTAAGATGATCATCGCTGGAAGCTCGCCCCCTGTGAGTATATATGGCCCGACTGTTACGATTTCTGCTTTTAGTATCTTTCTAACTCGTGTATCTATGCCCTCATACCTTCCAGAGATTATTACGATGTCTTTGTAGTTTTTAGAGAGTTTTTTAGCATAAGTGTTATCAAACTGCTTGCCATTTGGCGCTAAGAAAATTATTTTTACTTCCTTCTCGACCCGAGGCCGACCAGCCTTGGGCTGGTTTTTCCTACCTATCGCTTTCTCTACAGCCTTAAGCACCGACTCTGCTTCCATAACCATTCCCGGCCCTCCGCCGTATGGTTTTTGGTCAACTCTTTTATGTTTATCCTTTGTGAAGTCGCGCGGATTGTAGAATTTTATTTTAATCTTTTTATCTTTAATAGCACGCGCAATAATAGACTCGTTTATATACGAGCTGAATGAATCCGGGAATAATGTAATTATATGAAAAGTCATAAACGAATACTAAAAGAAAAAACAGCCAGAAGCAAGACTTCTGGCTGTTTTTTCTTTTTTAAAGTTTAGTTAAACCTTCAGGTCTTCCATCGCCTCGTCAACACTTCTTGAAGCTGGCCCCTTGCCTCCTTCTGGTTCGTTAATCTTAAGATTGACGCGAGCGTTGTTTTTCATTCCAACGACTCTAAGAAGTGTACGAATAGCTTTGGCAGTGTTTCCTGATCGGCCAATAATTTTCCCCATGTCTTCTGCATTGATATCAAGAGTAAGAAGTACTCCCATCTCATCTACAGCTCTACCGACTTTTACGTCTTTTGGGTTATCAACAAGTTCCTTTACTACAAATTCAAGGAATGCCTGATCTTTCTCTGTTGCCATAATTCTAATCGTGTTTGGTTTATAATCCAAGCAGTTCTCGACTTTCTGCTACTACATAGTATACACGATTGAATGAAAAAGTCAAGAAATAC
>JBHHYD010000071.1:0-1847 GCA_046757385.1 Minisyncoccia bacterium
TATTGTCAATGAAAATTACCTAAACGGCTAAACTTCTTAGAAGTTTAGCCGTTTAGGATTTATTCAATTATCTCTATTTCATCGCTCAGTTCTTCTTCTTTTTCTTTTCCCATGAAAACCACAGCGCCTGCTGAAACTAGAACGATGCCAAAAATCGCCAGGAGCCACTTAGTCATACTACTGTCTTTATCTTGATTATTGATGCCTGAGATGACAGAGGCTGTTTGCGCAACATTACCTGGAACTTCCTCTTGCTTTTCTTTTTCCAAGGTCGCACCTTTCCCGTCGCTTCGCTCCTCCTCAAGGAACGACCTTTTACGCGAGGAAAGACCTTTTCCCGCGACTTTTTTTGTCGCTACAGTTTTCTGCGGAATTTTAATTTGTTCAAATGAAACTGCCTCTACACCGTTGGGGTACAGAAGCGAGACATTATTAGTATTAGTATGAGTATTGGTATGGGTATTTAGACCAGTTACTTCAGAAGAAAATATTAATTTTTTATTTGCCAAAATTATCGTATCTTTCGGAATCATAAATCTCTCATTACCCGACTGAAGCTGCCACCATGAGAGATTGAGTTCGCGATCTGATTTATTATGTATTTCAATGAATTCTCTTTCAATTTTTGAGATAGCAAGCTCCGCAGGATATGCATTCACAATTATTCTATCTGTTGCAGAATACTCTCCCGATGAAACATTTAGCATCACCACGTATTCGCCAGGATATTTATAATAATGAAGTACTTTTTGTCCTTCTTTAGTCTCACCATTCCCAAAGTTCCATACATATCTCGCGTTTAAAAGAGGCTCTTTTTTAAGCCCTAAAGATTTCCCTTCAAATAACGTATCTGCGCCAACAACCACAATTTTGTCTCCTCCAGCATCTGCGAAAATCTGCTGTTCAGTAGGAAAATTACTTGAAGAAGACGAACTGCTTGAGCTAGGCTCTGAACTTTCTTCTTGTTGCTGGCTTTCTTGTCCACTTTCTGAAGTTTCATTTTGTGCCCCTGGTGTAGGAAAAGTGACCGTCCATTCACCAGACAACATTTTTTGATAGCTTTCTCCTTCATTTATATTTCCCCATTCTAGGTAATCAATATCTTCCCTTTCTGAATTTCTTAATCGTATAGTATTAGACTCAGTAAGAGTCAGGGTATTTAAAACAATATCAGCATTAACAATTGGGTTGCGAGAAATTAGAAAATATCCTCCAACTTTGATTGTCTTATTTTCGAAATTTGAGCTTGTTACAAGAGAACTAAAGCTACTGCCTGTGGCAGTTTTTCTTTGGAGATACCAACCTGTCATATCAATATCCGAGTCGCTCATATTATAGAGCTCTATAAATCGTTCATCTATTGGCGATATCTGCACTTCATTTATAACAACTTGCGCGTTTGCATATGCAAACGGGATTAAAAACACTACAAGAATAAAAATGTATTTCATGACTGCTTATCTTCGCCTTCAACATCAAGCATGTTCTCCAAAACATCTTTTGGAACTTCCTTTTTCGCAGTTGTTTCATCTGTTATCTTTTCTTTTCCGCCAGCTGATGGATTATTTTTAGAATTTTCATTTGAATTCCCATCTGACCATTTTTTAAAAGGCCTACCATGTGCTCCGGAAAAAGGTTTATAATCTAAGTTTTTTTCTTCCTTTTGTTCTGAAACATTCTTATCTTTACTATTCATAACAGACGCAAGAGCATTTCTTAAATCTGCTTTGTTTTCCTTACTTGGTTCTTTTGTAATTTTTGGGGCAGGTTTGGGGGTAGTCTTTAGATTATTCAGTGAGATTGGTTTCGGCCCGAGGCCGACCAGCCTTGGGCCGGTTTGTGATTGT
>JBHHYD010000072.1:0-1779 GCA_046757385.1 Minisyncoccia bacterium
TCCCTGTCCTTCGGTACACTTTTAATTATTCCATTCGACTTGGAATGCGCAACAGATTCCTGTAGTGCCTCAGTTTCTAATACGTTTTTGTGGCCAATCTTATAGCCCACAAAAAAGCAGGCTAATGATAAAAAAACAGCTCCTAATGCAGCAAAAATCACTGTTTCCTGTTTAAGAACAACTTCATTGAGAAATAATTTTCTAAACTTTTTATCATCTGTTTGAAGCCTGTCACCACTCTGTGTATCCTTGATCCAACCCAGCTTTTCTGTTTTTTTATCGTCATCCGTATTTTCCTGACTTCTCTCTGGAACCGGCTTAGGAATAACGGTTGGATTTTCTTGCTTTCTTTGAAATACTTTACTAGTGTATCTGGTTTCTTCTTGTTTCCCTGGCTTTTTAAATACTTCAAAAAATTCTTTTGACTCTTTATCTTTCCCAAACATTACCACCCCTTAACGTAAAGTTTATGATTTGTAACTTTTCTGGTTTCAAAAGATTTCAAAGGTTTCGTCAATTTATTAAGAAGAATATGGGCATACATTTCTGAATCTATCCCCCCCCCTTACCTGAAAAATGCTTGCCCGCTCTGGCGGGAGATAATGTGAGGCAGGTTAAGAAAATTGCCCTTCAGTAAGATTTATAAATCATTCTAGATACTTACAAAACTTTAAGTTATGAAGTCTATAAAAAACAGATTTTATTGTCAAGGTTTTTCACTTATGAGGGTTACAAAATACTACATAGCGTGACGCAGCCGCCCGCCTGTACCTATTCGGGCAGGCAACAAAGGTTGAAGTGTCTAAAGTTAAAAGATTTGTTTTTTACCACGCTGAGCGGGTTTTTAGCCAACTTTAGCTTACTTCAAACTTTAGGCACTTTTAACTCTTTATGACACGAAAAAAACTTTCTAACAAAGAAGGTTCTTCATTGTAATAGCAATAAGTTACAGCGGGAAAAAAATATCTTTGTCTTTCATATAAAGCTCGTGTATTATTTAGTAACCAAAAGCAAGCGATTTGAGATCACAATTATAAATTTTGGCATTTTAGCCCGGTTTTTATGCATTTTTCAGGTTAAAGACGAGAATAAGTGTGAACAAAAAAGTGATTGAAAATATTGAAAATCTTCGCTCAAAGATACGATACCATGATGGAAAATACTATGTTGATAATATGCCAGAAATCTCGGATTATGAATATGATCAACTGATGAAGGAGCTGGAAAGGCTTGAAAGTGCCTATCCGCAATCAATCTCTCCGGATTCTCCCACTCAACGCGTAAGCGGTGAACCTATCTCAGGATTTACATCTATCGAACATAGTATACCCATGCTAAGTATCGAAAATACATATTCAGAAGAAGAATTGAGAGAATTTGATAAAAGAATCAGGCGAATTTTAAAGGATGTTGATGAGATAGAATATGTTGTAGAACTCAAGATTGATGGTATTGCAATTACGCTGTGGTATGAAAATGGGGTTTTCATGCGCGGTGCTACAAGGGGTAATGGTTTCCGGGGTGATGACGTTACAATGAATTTAAGAACCGTAAAGGACATACCTTTGAGATTTTTGCGCATAAATGACAAAGAGATACCTCCTGTTATTGAAATTCGCGGTGAAATTTATCTGCCAAACAAGGAGTTTCAGAGACTGAATGAACGGCGGGAGGAAGCAGACGAGCCTCAGTTTGCCAATCCCAGAAATGCGGCGGCAGGCTCCCTTAAACTCCTGGATCCTCACACAACTGCCAAAAGACCACTCCGCCTGTTTGCCT
>JBHHYD010000073.1:0-1775 GCA_046757385.1 Minisyncoccia bacterium
GTGTACGTGAAGTGTGATGTATGCGGGGGCAAGCGCTTTATGAAAGAAACGCTTGAAGTCAAATACAAGCACAAGAATATCTACGATGTGCTCAAGATGACAGTTGAAGAAGCGCTTACATTCTTTGAGGATATTCCGGCGATTTATGACCGACTCAAAACTTTAAATGATGTCGGCCTCGGCTACTTAGAGCTTGGACAATCGGCAACAACACTCTCCGGTGGGGAAGCGCAGAGAGTAAAAATCTCTTCGGAGCTTTACAGACCGCACTTGCAGAAAACTATTTATCTATTGGATGAGCCGACAATAGGACTTCATTATGAAGATGTGAAAAAGTTGATTGAAATTCTCCAGTCACTTGTCGCGCGCGGCAACACTGTTGTCGTGATAGAGCACAATATGGATATTATAAAATCAGCGGACTATGTCATAGACATTGGCCCTGAAGGGGGAGAAAAAGGCGGGCAAATAGTCGCCAAAGGAACTCCGGAGGAAGTTGCAGAATCCAAAAAATCCTATACAGCAGAGTACCTGACAAAATCTTTGAAAAGTGTATAACATGAGCAGATGATACGGTAGAGAGAGTTTATTCTGTAAAAACTCGATTCAATCTATTTATAGAAGCTCTATACTACATATCTGTGCGGAGACGTCTGCATAGAGAATATAAATAGAGTTTTACTACGGGGCCCCGATTAAGATTTATTATGAGGACCCCTTTTTTGTGGCTTTTTTATATAAAAAGTGTTTAATTTTAATATGCTTGTCAGCGACTTAAAAAAAATAAAGATCCCCGACTCTCCTGGAGTGTACTTTTTTAAAAACGGCGCGCGTGTTTTGTACGTTGGTAAGGCGACATCTCTTAAAGATAGAGTACGAAGTTATTTTAGTAAAGGAGTTGTAGAAGCGAGAGGACAACTGATACAGAAAATGGTAGAAGAAGCGGACTTCGTGGATTTTGTAAAGACGGACTCTGTACTTGAAGCGCTCATAATGGAAGCGAATTTAATAAAGAAATTTCAGCCGAGATACAACACAAAAGAAAAAGACGACAAAAGCTTCAATTTCGTTCTCATAACGCGAGAAGATTTTCCTCGTGTGCTCACGGTTCGCGGGAAGGATTTGGAGAAAAAGTATTCATCAAGAGATATCAAATATCTTTTTGGTCCATTTCCGTACGGAGGAATCTTCAAAGATGCGCTCAAGATTGTAAGAAAACTTTTTCCGTTCAGAGATACTTGCAATCCTCCGCCAGCTGGCGGACCGGACAAACCATGCTTCAACAGACAGATAGGGCTTTGCCCGGGTGTGTGCTCGGGAGATGTATCAAAAACAGAATACGGACGCACCATAAACCACATAAAGCTTTTCTTTGAAGGCAAGAAATCGTCTCTCATAAAAACACTTGAGAATGAGATGAAAGAATACGCTAAGAAGAAGAAATTTGAGAAAGCAGGAGAGATCAAAAAAACAATATTTGGGCTCAACCACATTCAAGATGTTTCGCTTATCAAGGGTGACCCTTGGAAAACTGTACAAGGGTCACCCTTGTACTTAGATTTCCGCATAGAAGCATATGACGTTGCGCATATAAGCGGTGCCAATGCTGTTGGTGTGATGACGGTCATTGAAGATGGAAAAGTGAAAAAGTCAGATTATAGGAAATTTAATATCTCAGACAAAGCAGCCGGTAATGATACCAAAGCGCTTAAAGAAGTCCTTGATAGGCGGTTAAAACATAGCGAGTGGCCTTTCCCGCGTCTGATCGTCGTTGA
>JBHHYD010000074.1:0-1767 GCA_046757385.1 Minisyncoccia bacterium
GCGAGGTTTTTTAAGAGACCTCTTACTCTTGGAATTTATGTTGCCGGCATTCCTTACCCGCCCAGTGGGACTTTTCTTCTTTCTTACTTCATTCTTTTTCTCTCATCGATCTTTTGGCAATATAAATTTAATTTTCCGTGATACTCCCGCTTCGCTTTTACATAATTGCGAGCGGTTCTTGATGCAACCTCTTTCAGAAGTTCTTTGTCGGTCATTTTCTGACCCTCCTTTTCCTTTGCTGTTTGAAATATCGCTTCTTTAACACACCTCGTCATCCCTTTTTTTATTGGAAAATGCATCTTCAACTCCTTCCTCTAGCTCTTTGGCTAGAAATGAGGGTTAGAATGAAATAAGCTTTTTAATGTGCTTTCATCGTTTAATATAGCACATTTTTATCTTTCTGTCAAGTCCAATTGGCATTTATCAATGTTCTTCTGCCAACAGAATATCAGGTTAGCAGAATATTACTTGGTTTTGGACAGGTGGAGTTAGCTGCTTGATATGTTAAACTCCAAAATGGCTCTATTGAGCCGTTTTGTTATGATTAGTTATGCACAAAGTGTTGACGAAAAAGGTAGACAGGTTTGTTTGTATATATATAATGTAGTTATGTCCATGCAAAAATTCTTAAACTCAATGGGTCTTGACGACAAAGACCAGAAAGTATATATGGCGTTGTTGAAGCTTACCGACGCTACAGCATCCAGTATTGCAATGTCTGCGAAAATGGAGCGCACTAGCACATATCATCATCTGGAAAAGCTTTTGAAACTAGGACTTGCGACAAGTTACAGGCACAAAAATACAAAAAGATTCTCCGCAGAGAATCCAAGTAAAATAAAAGGCGTGCTTGAGGGTAAGCTTGCTGAATTTGAGAAATATCTGCCTGAACTTCAAAAAATCCCGTACGGCAGACAATTTGTTAATCTTCGTCTTTTTGAATGGATGGACGAGGGAATGAAGCAGTTGATTGAGGAGGAATTAAATGCTAAAGAAAAACTTGTTCGCTCGATCGGCTCCGTTAGAGATTTAAGAAAAGTAAAGGGAAGCCATTCTGGTTTTACAGACAGACGGATTGCAAAAAAAGTCTTCTCAAAATGCTTGCGTCCAGTAGATGATGATTTTGACGATGGTTGGATAGAAGCGCAAGAAGAAGAATTACGAGAAGTGCGACTTCTGCCAAAAGGCGCGGAGGTACACGGAATGATATTTATCTTTGACGATAAAGTTTCTGTAATTACTCCAGAGGAGGAAGGTGTTGGTTTTCTTATAGAAAGCAAGAGTTATAGCAAAACAATGAAGGCGATGTTTGAAACGCTTTGGAATATAAGTAATAAAACCAAATGAATATGAAAATATTATCTTGGAACGTAAACGGCCTGCGGGCCGTTCATAAAAAGGATTCTTGGAATGATTTTTTAGCCCAAAACGCTGACATCTTCTGTATTCAGGAGACAAAAGCACACCCCGAACAGCTTCCTGAAGAGCTTCGAGAAGTAGAGGGATATTTTTCATTCTTCGCTTCATCAGAAGTAAAAAAGGGCTACAGCGGAGTGGCAATTTACTCTAGAATCGAGCCTCTGAAAGCAGAATATGGTATGGGAATCAAAAAATTCGACGAAGAAGGGCGGATTTTAACTTTGTATTTCAAAGATTTTGTATTATTGACAGTCTACTTCCCTAACGGGGGTCAAGGACCAGAGAGACTGAAGTATAAACTTGATTTTTATGATGCATTTTTAAATCATATTGAGAAATTAAAAAAGG